>CAZXAO010000085.1:788-7096 GCA_964638465.1 uncultured bacterium
CCCGGTACTTCACCCGGATCCGTTGGATCGCCTCCTCGGCGATCTCCGGTGACTCGGCGGCCACCATGGCCACCCGGTCGCCCACGAAGCGCACCTTACGGTCAAAGAGCCGGGTGTCGTAGGGGGACGGCTCGGGATACCCCTGGCCTGCCGTGGTGTGCAGGGTGTTGGGCGTGTTGCCGTAGTAAAAGACCGCCACCACGCCGTCCAGGGCCTCGGCCTCCGAGGTGTCGATGTCCAGGATCTCGGCGTGGGCGTGGGGCGAGTACAGGAGTTTGAGGTACAGGGGATCCCGGAGTTCAAAGTCGTCGGTGAACCGGGCTGCGCCCGTGGCCAGCGATAGGGCGTCCACCTTCCGCACCGACTGGCGGACCCGTTTAAAGGGCGTGTCCTTCATCGTTTTTCCTCATGCGTTGGGCGGCCCGTTGTACGCCCTCCAGGATCTTGACATAGCCGGTACACCGGCATAGATGACCGTCCAGGGCGTGGCGGATCTCCTCCTCCGTGGGATCTGGATTTCTTTGCAACAGGGCATAGGTGCTCACCACGATGCCCGGCGTACAGAAGCCACACTGTACAGCGCCCACCTCGGCCAGGGCCTCCTGAAGGGGGTGGGGATGCTGCACCGTACCGATTCCCTGGGCGGTCACGATGGGGGTATCCGTGGCGGTGGCCGCCAGTACCTGGCAGGAGGGCACGGGAACCCCATCCAGGAGTACGGCGCAGGCCCCACAAAGGCCGTCGTCACACCCCTGCTTGACCTCGGTAAAGCCCAGGTGTCGGAGGACCTCCAGCAAGGTGGCCTCGGGCCGGAATTCCAGTTCCCAGGTTTCGCCGTTGATCAGGAATCTACCCCTCATGAGTGATCTCCAGCAGTTGGCGAAGCCCCCGGGCCAGCGCGGTCCGGGCCAGATGCACCTGGTACTCGGGCGATCCCATACGACGGTGGGGATGGAAATCCACCTGCAGTCGGGCGGCCACCCGGTCGGGCTCCACGGTGTCCACGGGCTGGCCCTCCAGGGCCTCCATCACCTCGTGGGCCACGGTCCCCTTTTGCCGGGTCCCGAAGAGCACCACGCGGGGATCCCGGATCCGGCCCTCCTGAAGGCGGAGCAGAAGGGCCAGGGTGAAAGCCGGCAGGTCGTTCCGGGTGCGTACTGCCCGGTAGAAAAAGGCCCGGCCCGCGTACGGCCGATAGCGAATCTCGGTGATCAGGGTGTGCCGGTGGATCTCCGGGGTGGCCAGGTAGCGGGCGAGGGGCCAGGTTTCCGAGATTCCGCCCCGGAGGACCACCTCGGCCTGCAGCGCCAGGAGGGGAGCCAGGAGGTCGGACCAGGGAGGCGCCATGGCCACACTCCCGCCGAGGGTAATCCGGTTGCGGAGGAGTTCGGTGGACGAGGCTCCCAGGGCCTGCACCAGAAGGCCCCGGGGTTCGTGGAGTCGGAGGGCCCGGACGGTCTCCGAAAAGGTAAGCAGGGCCCCGAGGCGGACCTGCTGGGGGGTGTATTCAAA
Organism: uncultured bacterium; assembly: GCA_964638465.1. Classification (GTDB taxonomy): domain Bacteria; phylum Hydrothermota; class Hydrothermia; order WGAB01; family WGAB01; genus WGAB01. The sequence continues at coordinate 2,301 of CAZXAO010000085.1, forward strand.
GGTCTTGAGGGGTAAACGGTGGAGGGCCACCAGACCCTTCAGGCCCTTGAGAGAGCCCCGAAGCAGGCCGGTTCCGCCGCCGTGGGGTGCCACCCCTTCCCGGGTGACCAGTTCTGCTGCCTCCTCCAGCGTGGTGGGAAAGTGCCATTGCAGAGGCGACATCGGCCATAGCATAGCGGCAACCCACAGGCTCTGTCAACCGAAGGAGGGAAACCGGGGCCCCACAGCGTTTCTCGGTGAGAAACCTGGGGGTGGGTCTCCCTGTTCTGTCCTGGGAACTGCTGGACCTGCCCGAGACCCAGGAAAAAATCTGGAGGCTTTGGATGAAGGTTTTCCTTCTTCTACCCGTGGGGTTCCCAGGGGATTTGCGGAGAAGGTCCCCTGAGACGGATCCTGTAGAAGTGGCTTCAACCGCGATTTTTCCCAGCCTGTGGAGGCTTCCGCCGCGATGGTTTTCCTTCATCCAGAGTATATGGAGTGCGGCGACCTGTCGCCGCTTTGGCTTTTAGGAAAGCGGTGCCGGGACACCGCACTCCAAAAGGGGGATCGCCAGACAACCCCCTGCCTGCTCCCACACCTGCGGGATCGTCGTTTGGCACAACGATCCCCTGCCCCGGGTCCCCATCCTTCTCGGGTTCCCCCCGGGATTTTCGGAGAAAATCCCGGGGGTAGTCTTTCGCCCCTAAAGGGGCGCCTACGGAGGGGAATAGGGTCGAAGCGCCTTCAGGCGCGAATCCTCCGGGCCCATGGTCACACGTCGTTTTCCTTCCCGGGGTCCCCAGGGGATTTTCGCCGAAAATCCCCTGGGGTGGGTTTCGCCCCTAAAGGGGCTCCTACAGAGGATTTCGTCGGTTTTGTAGGTGCGGCTTCAGCCGCGATGCCCTCCATCCAGAGATCGGAAAGCGGTGGGAGCGCACCGCAGTCCGGAGAATTTGGAGTGCGGCGACCTGTCGCCGCTTTGGCTTTTAGGAAAGCGGTGCCGGGACACCGCACTCCATAGTCGTTTTCCCTTCGGAATCGCTGGACGGTGTTCCCTTCCCTCTCGGGGGTCCCCGGGGGTGGGGTTTGCCCCGGAAGGGGCTCCTGTGAGATGTAAGAGGGGCGGTTTCCGTTGGAGAGACTCAACAGAAAGGCTATGCCCGGGAGGGTTCCACGGAAAGCGTCCTTATGGGCATGGGGGTACAGGAGGCGCATCCTGGGGATCTGTCCCCTTCTTTTGGAGGGCCGTGGATCTGGAGTCCAGGAAATCCTGCCCAGAACTGGAGTGGTCCCGAGATCATAGTCTCTCAGAGCCCTTTTCGGGGTGCCGGCTACCAGCCCTTCACGGCCCGGAGGTACACCCGGAGTACCAGGAGCAGGAAGAACAGGATGCCGCCCAGGTACACGAGGGGCACCCCCCGGTCCACCCGGTACTGAAACCCGCTGGCCTCTACGGCCTCCAGGAGCACCAGCCGAAGGCCGTTGGGCAACACGAGCGGCTGGTCCGGGCTGAGGGTCCCGATGGGCTGGACCCCGTGGCCCATGAATCGGTACACCAGGATCTTTGGGGGCAGGGTGGTGATCTTCTCGTTGCCGTGCAGCGGGTACAGGTCTCCCATCTTGTAGCTGTCCAGGATCAGGAAGCCGTCGCCTGTGGGGAGTACAAAGGGCGATTGCACCCGGACCAATTGGACATCCACGGTGTCGGTGTCGGCCACAAAGGCGATTCGGGCGAACTGCACATAGGAGGACTGGTACACCGTGAGGTCCCGGTACTTGAGGGGATGGTTCACATTGATGGTCTCCCGGACCACGGGTTGCTGGTTCAACAGGAGTTCCACATCGGACACATAGGCCTTGGGGGTCACCTGCCCGTGGAAATCCATGTAGTCAATCCAGAAGCGGTGGAGTTTCAGCTGGTACTGGGGCAGGTTCGGCAGGGTTTCGGTTTCGCCTGGGAACACCACCACGGTGCCGCTCTTCTTGCTAACGGCCGTCAGGATGAAACCGGCCAGAAGGACCAGCATGGACAGGTGGAACACGATGCCCAGGTAGCCGAGCCACACCTGGCGGGTGGTGCCCTGTTCGCGTTGCACCCGGCGGAAGTACCGGAACCCGTCCCACATGCACACCAGGAGGTTGAGGGTGAAAAGGGCCACCAGCAGGTGGAAAAGCGGGGCGTGGTAGGCGTCGGTGAAGCCCACGGTCTTGAGCCATTTCAGGGTGCCCTCGCTGAACACGCGCAGGTATTCGGCATCGGTTTTGTTCTGAGGAACGATGGTGCCCGCGATGAGGTAGGGGAGCATCAACACGATGAGCACCACCGTGGTCTTCAGGGATTTCAACACATCGTAAAGCCGTTTCATGGCATCCTCACTCCTACATGTAGGTGTGCATACTCTCCACGCTGAAGATCTTGGTGAGCCAGTTGACGCCCAGGAAGGTCATGAAGATGGAGGAAAAGGCGATGAGGTTCATCAGGAAGGCATAGCGTTTGAGGGAGGGGTGGAACTCCAGGTGCAGGTAGATGAGGTAAAGCGACCAGGTGACCAGGGACCACACCTCTTTCGGGTCCCAGGCCCAGTAGCTGCCCCAGGCTTCGTTGGCCCAGGCGCTCCCCGTGAAGATGCCGGCGGTGAGCAGGAGAAAGCCCCAGAAGATGAGGTTTTTTGTGTACCGGGGGTGGTATTCCGAGGGTTTCAGGAAGCGGAACAGGTAGTACGAGAGGTCGTACATAAAGGCCATTCCGAAGAAGGCATAACTGAAGATGGTGATGGGCACATGGATGTAGAACCAGTAGCTCATAAGGGCGGGCATCAGCGGTACAGGCCGGGGATTGGACTTGTAGAGGAGCACATAGCCGGCGATGGACACCAGGATCAGGGAAACCGGGACCGCCTGATAGGTGCCGGTGGTGAACTCAAACAGGAAGGTGACGAGGGCCAGGAAGAAGACGGTGACGCCCATGGCGTCAAACATGGAGTTGAGTGGGGGGTGGCCCATGAAGTACCAGCGTTGTCCGAGGAACACGGCGTGGAGCACGAGGGCGACGGCGAACACCACCCGGGCCAGGAGCAGGAGCACCTGCCGGGGACCCAGCCGGGCGGCCACCAGGAGATAGAGAACTAAGGCAACAAAATAGAGCAGGAAGGCCAGTTTAAGGAAGATGAGGTTCATGGCGGAAATCGTAAGGGGTTCGTGCCTGCGGTGCAAGCAGTGGGGCACCCCGTGGGGGCTTTGGAGGGGAAACCGGGGGACGGGAGGGCACGCAGGGATCGGGGAGGGAGAAGTCCCTCAGGGCTTCCGGCGGGATTGGGGTTCCCGGGTGAGGACCACCATGAAGGCCTCCTGGGGAAGGTCCACCCGGCCCACCTTTTTCATCCGCTTCTTGCCCTCCTTCTGTTTTTCCAGCAGTTTCCGTTTTCGGGTAACATCGCCGCCGTAGCACTTGGCCGTCACATCCTTCCGCAGGGGCGCAATCCTTTGCTTGGCGATCACGCGTTTGCCAATGGCGGCCTGGATCGTGACCTCAAACAGGTGCCTCGGAATCATCTTCCGGAGTTTCTCGGTGATTTCCCGGCCCATTCGGTAGGCGTCCTCCCGGTGGACCACCTGGGACAGGGACTCCACCCGCTCGCCCGCCACATAGATGTCCAGCCGCACCAGGTCGGATTCCCGGAACTCCAGAAACTCGTAGTCCATGGAGGCATAGCCCCGGGTCACGGTCTTGAGCCGGTCGTAGAAGTCAAAGATGACCTCCCGCAGGGGCATCTCGTACTCAAAGAGGACGGTACGGGGGTCCAGGTACTGGAAGGTCCGCTGCACGCCCCGTTTGGCCTGGCAGAGTTCCACCACGGCTCCGATGTACTCCTGGGGTGTGATGATCTGGACCAGCACATAGGGTTCCAGGGCCTTTTCAAAGACCTCCGGGAAGTCCTTGGGTGAGGTGACCTCCCGTTCCGTGCCGTCGCGCAGGATCACCCTGTATTCCACATTGGGGGTCGTGACGATGACCTCCAGGCCGAACTCCCGGCGCAGGCGTTCCCGCACGATCTCCATGTGCAACAGCCCCAGGAACCCCACCCGGAACCCCGGGCCCAGGGCGGGTGAGGACTCCTGCTGGTACACGATGGCGGAATCGTTGAGCCGGAGTTTATCCAGTGCCTTCTGGAGTTCCGGGAACTCCGAGGGCAACAGGGGGTAGAAGCCGGCGAACACCATGGGCTTGGGTTCCCGATAGCCGGGCAGGGCCGGGGTCTCCGGGAACCGCGCCAGGACGATGGTATCGCCCACGCGCGCCTGGCGGATGTCCTTGATGCCGGCGGCGATGTAGCCCACTTCGCCGGCCACCAGCTGCCGGGCGGGCACACGGTGGGGCCGGAAGTAGCCCACCTCGGTCACCTCGTAGGTGAGGCCCGTGGACTTGAACCGAATCCGGTCGCCGGGTTTCACGGTGCCCTCCACGATCCGTACGAAGGGGATGGCCCCCCGGTACTCGTCAAAGACCGCATCAAACACGAGGGCCTGGAGGGGGTTTTCCGGGTTGCCCCGGGGAGGGGGGATCCTCTCAATGATGGCCTGGAGGAGTTCCTCCACGCCCCAGCCCTCCTTGGCAGACACCAGGTAGATCTCTTCGTCGGCCCCCAGGAGGTCCCGGATCTGCTGTTTCACCCGTTCCACATCGGCGTTGGGCAGGTCAATCTTGTTGATGACGGGGATGATCTCCAGGTCCTGTTCCAGGGCCAGGTACAGGTTGGCGATGGTCTGGGCTTCCACGCCCTGGGTGGCGTCCACCAGGAGCAGGGCCCCCTCGCAGG
>CAZXAO010000086.1:0-7086 GCA_964638465.1 uncultured bacterium
TGAAGTGGAGGTCGTCCAGGGAATCGGGGCGCATTCGGTGGTCCAGGTGGGCCACGGCCAGGTCCACCTGGAGCAGGGGCCGGAGGTGGACGAGCCAGTGTAACAGGAACACGGAATCGGCCCCGCCGGAAACCGCCACCAGGACCTTCATGCCGGGTTCCATCATCCGGTACCGGCGGATGGCCGTGAGGATCAGGGTCCGGAGGGTAGAGGGATGGCTCATGGTCGTTGCCGTTCCCCCAGCAGGGTGGTCAGGGGGAAGTAGCCGAGGTAGTTCTTCCACCAGCGGAAGAGCTGGGGCTGGGAAGCCGGAGAGGACCGAAGGGCCATCAGGTTGATCCGCAGGGTGAACACATAGGCGTCCATGTTGTTCCACCAGGCCCATTGCCAGTTGGGATCCTTGCGGGGGTAGTCCCAGTAGATCTCCACAAAATCCAGGCCGTAGTGTTCCCGGACCCAGGCCCAGGCCACACCGCTCAGGTTGGCGACGAAGTCCAGGGGGCTGAAGCCCTCGTCGCGTTCCAGGCCGTCCATGTACTCGTCGGCGGTGCTCACGAGGGCCACGGCCACGGTGGCCACCCAGAGGCTCTGGTCCCGGTTCAGCCGGGTACCGTACGCCAGGACATGGGTCAGGTGTCGGGTGAGCAGATGGGGGATCATGAAGTGGACGCAGCGGTCCAGGTGGTTCTTCTGGCCAAGTTCCTGTTGCCAGGAGCGAACATGAAAGGGGCCCTTGTTCTCCGGGGCGGCGTGGTTCGGGCTGGTGAGCATCTCCAGGCGGTGCAGCACGGCCTCGCGGTTCATGGGATCAAAGGCCAGGTCCAGGGCTGCCGCTACCGTGAGGCCGGCCAGGAGCATCTGCCCCCGGTTCAGGAAGGGCAGGTCGGGCGGGGACACCACGGGGTCGGAGCCAGCGGGTAGATTAACGAACCGCTGGAGGTACAGGGCAAAGGGTAGGATCGGGTCCTGGCCGGGGTTCGGGGTGGTGAACCCCGGTGCCAGGAGGGCCAGGAGCAGCAGCGGGATCATCGTTTCCGGCGGAAACAGGATTCCGGGAGCCCCATCTGGGCCAGCAGGCTGGCCACTTCGTGGCTCCGGGCGTCGTGGGCGTAGCCCGAGGCGTAGGGGAGGGGGGTGGAAAAGCCCAGGGCCCGGCTCAGGCTCAGGAGGAAGAGTTCCCGCAGGTACTTGCCCACCACCGAGGCCATGGCCACCGGAAGCCATCGGGCATCGGCGTTCTGGAGAAAGTGGAGCCGCAGGCCCTGCCAGCGGTAGGTGGCGTGGTATCGGGTTTCCTGGAGCACCTCCACGGTTTCCTGGAGCCTTTGAAACCAGTTGCTGTAACGCCGGGTGCCTCCGATCTTGCCGAGGAGAGCCAGTTCGGGCGCCGTCCCCTTCCGGAGCAGGCCCAGAAAGGCGACAAAGTCCACCAGAGCCTTGCTTCCGTGGTGGTCCACCTGCTGATTCAACAGCGGAGCCGTCAGGATGTCCACCCGAAGGCCCACGAGGCGGCACCCCGGGGCCGGGTGGGATTGGGGAGTGGGAGCATGGTCCAGCCATGCGGGCAACGGCAGGTCCGGGTAGAACTGCGCGAGGGCGGGGCAGGGGTGAAAGAGGAGGGTCCAGGGGCGGCCCGTGAGGTGCTGGACCAGGGAATGGAGCCCCTGGACGGGGACGCCCAGGGCCTGCAGAAGGCCCAGGGCCAGGTACTCGCCCGTGCGGTAGGAGGCCAGGGTGCGACGGAAGATCTCCTTGCTGTCCCGGAAGGCCGTCTGCGAGGCCATCCGATGGAGGTCCAGGTGGTACCAGGGATCGCCCTCCACGGCCAGGTCCACCCGGGTAACCACCAGGGGGCCGAGGAGCGGGCCGTAGCCGTTCTCATCTATTCCCGCCACCCGCACCGGTTCCCCGGTGAATTCAAACATGGTCTTCGTGTCTCAGGGCTTCCAGGGTCCGGACCACCTGGCGGTTCTCGGCGACATCGTGAACCCGAAGGATCTCCACGCCCTTCATCACCAGGAAGGCGGTAAGGGCCAGGGTGCCGTAGAGCCGCTTTTCCGGCCGGGGTTCTTCCAGCAGGGCGCCGATCAGGCTTTTCCGGGAGTGGCCCACCAGGAGGGGGACGTTCAGACCCCGAAAGCGGGTGATGTTCTTGAGGAGTTCCAGGTTGTCGCCCAGGCGTTTCCCGAAGCCGATCCCCGGATCCACCACCATCTGGGAGGTGGGGAGCCCCAGGGCGTAAAGGGCCTGCTGGCGGCTTTCCAGGTAGCGGTACACCTCGTCCACCACATCCCGGTAAAAGGGGTTCTGTTGCATGGTGCGGGGGGTGCCCTGCATGTGCATGAGCACTACGGGCACCTGGTGGGAGGCCAGGAAGGGGGCCATGTCCGGGTCCAGGGTGGCGGCGGAGATGTCGTTGACCATGTCGGCGCCTGCGGCCACAGCCTGGCGGGCCACTTCGGCCTTGTAGGTATCCACGGAGATCCAGGCTTCGGGCGCCTCGCGACGGAGTTCCTGGATCACGGGAATCACCCGTCGCAGTTCCTCTTCCAGGGGAACGGGTTCGGCGCCCGGCCGGGAGGATTCGCCCCCGATGTCCAGGAGATCGGCCCCCTGGGCCAGGAGGTCCAGGCCCCGGCGAACGGCGACCTCGGTGGCCGTGTACCGGCCCCCGTCGTAGAAGGAGTCCGGGGTTACATTCAGGATCCCCATGAGCAGGGTTCGGTGACCGGTTTCCAGGGTGCGGCCGTGGGGCGAGCGGAGGGTTTGCCGGATCATGGCGTGGGAAGGGTTGGGGGGCCGCCGGCCTGCGGCCGGCGGCCCCCCAACCGCAGGGTTTACGGTTTCACCGCCAGGAACACGGGAACATTCCGGCGGAGAATCTTGAAGATGATAGGTCGTTTGCTGTCTGCGTAGCGCTTCCTGGCCTCTTCAAAGTCGCCGAGCCCCTGGAGCTCCAGATCGCCGATCCGCTGGATCACATCCCCCTTCTGGAACCCGGCGTCGTCGGCCCGGGAATCGGGCTCTACCTTGAGCACCACCACGCCCTGATCCTGCTGGATGCCCATCTGCCGGGCCTCCTCCGACCGCACATCGGCCACCTCCAGGCCCAGCCAGGTGGCATGGCCCGGCACCACCTCCGGGGTTCCTCCGCCGCCCGGTCCTTCGGCCGTGGCCGAGGAGGGATACTCCGTGAGCGTGGCCTTCAGGGTGGTGTGGGAGCCGTCCGGCCGGACCACCTTCAGGGTCACCTCCGTGCCTGGCGGGGTCTCGGCCACCATGATCCGGAACTTTTCCACATTGGAAACGGGCTTGCCGTTGAACTCCACGATGACATCCCCCTCCTTCAGGCCGGCCTTTTCGGCGGGTGTGTTTTCCACCACCTTGGCCACGAGCACCCCTTCGGGTTTCTCCAGGCCATAGGCTTCGGCGAGTTCGGGGGTCAGGGGTTGGGGCAGGATGCCCAGGTAGCCCCGGATCACGCGTCCCTTTTCAATGAGTTGCTGAGCCACATAGCGGGCCAGGTTGATGGGGATGGCGAAGCCGATGCCCACATTGCCGCCCGAGGGGGTGGAAATGGCGGAGTTCACCCCGATGACCTGGCCCCGAATGTTCACCAGGGGCCCACCGGAGTTGCCGGGGTTGATGGCCGCATCCGTCTGAATGAAGTCCTGATAGGAAGGACCTTCCGTCAGGGCCAGGCCTGAGCGGCCGGTGGCACTGATCACACCCACGGTGACCGTGCGTTCCAGGCCAAAGGGATTGCCGATGGCAATGGCCCAGTCGCCCACTTGGATGCTGTCGGAATCACCCAGGGGCGCCACGGGCAACTCGTGGTCGCTCTGGATCTTGAGGACTGCCAGGTCGGTGCGGGGATCGGTGCCCACCACCTCCACCTCGTCGCCCTTGAACTCACTCTCGTCGTGGAGTTTGACGATGATCTTGTCGGCATCCTTCACCACATGGTTGTTCGTCAGGATGTAGTAGTCGTTGCCCTTGCGGAGGAAGATGAACCCGGAACCCAGGCTCCGGCTCCGCTCGGGCATGGGCGGCAGGTCCTTGAAGAATTCCCGGAAAAACTCCTCAAAGGGGCTTCCCTGGATGGGCGGGTGTTTGAACACATGTTCGGTGGAAATGTTGACCACGGCGGGGACCACGGCCTGAATGGCCCGGGCGAAGGGGCGTTCACATCCCTGGGGTGCGGGGACACCGGGGCTTGTGGGCAGGGTGACGGCGACGGTGTCCTCAGCCTCGCTGGAGGCGTGCCATCCGAGATCTGCAGTCAGGATCACGCCCAGGATGATCCCGAGGGCGAGCATACTGGCCGCCAGGATCGCGCGTTTCAGCATGTCCCAACACCTCCTTTTGGTTAAAACCCCGTGCCAAACTGCACATGGGGCATCCATTTGCGATCGTTCAGACTGTAGGCCAGATCAAACCCCACCACCCCCATCATGGGGACCTCCATCCGAATGCCCACGCCCACCCCTTTCTTCAATCGCCAGAGGTCCACATAGTTGAGGTTTTCCCAGGTGTTTCCGATGTCCACGAAGCTCAGGAGATACATGCTTTCCGACACCCGGTACCGGGCCTCCAGGGTCAGGATGCCAAAGAGCCGTCCGCCCACATCCGGCGGAGTTTCCACAGGCGTGATGCTCCGCCAGGAGAAGCCCCGGAGCCCGTAAGGTCCGATGTCCCCCAGGTAGAACCGCTAGGAGAAGGGCACCTCCGAGAGTTTCTTCAACCCGCCCAGGTAGCCCAGGCGAAGCATCACCATCCCGATGTACTTCTCCTGCAGGTTGCCGTACAGGGAAAAGTTGGCCAGGTGCTTGTGGTAGTGGACATCCCCAAGGAGGGGACCGCCGGCGAAGTCCAGGTGATAGGAGGCCCTTAGGCCTTCGGTGGCGTTGAAGATCCGGTTCCGGGAATCGTAGGTAAGGCCGGCCGAGACCTTGGAGGTCCACCGGTACTCGTCCGCCACCCAGTCCCGGAGGGAGGGTAGATTCCGCAGGGTGTCCGCGATGTTGAACACCCGGATCATCTCCAGCTGGTACCCTGCGGTGCCCCGCCAGTAGTCGTTCCAGAGGCGCTGGCCATAGGTGACCGATCCCCCGATCCGGCGGGTGCTGTACTCCGGCAGGTAGGTGGTGAGGTCGTGGCCCTCCATCCCCAGGGACCGGGGCTTGCCCAGGAGGTACGGCTCGGTGAAGCCCAGCTGCAGGTTCCGTCGCCGGGGCCCATACTCCACCAGGGCGTTGATCTGCTGGCCCCGGCCCAGGAAGTTGGGGTTCTGCAGGTTCAGGTAAAGGGAGGGACCATAGGTGGCCGAGTAGCTGGCACCGATGCCCATCTGGCCGGTGGGCTTTTCCTTGACCTCAAAGATCACATCCACGAAACCCGAGTCCTCGGTGGGCGCAAAGTTCAGCAACACATTCTCAAAGTAGTTCAGGTAGAAGAGGTCCCGCTGGCTCTTCACCGCCAGATGCCGGGAGAAGTAGTGGTTCGGCAGGAGGTCAATCTCCCGTCGGATCACACTCTCGTAGGTCTTCGTGTTCCCTACGATGTTCACCTTCCGCACCTTCACCCGTTCGCCCTCGGTGATGTGAAACACTACCTCAATGATGGAGTCCTGGCGAAGCCGCTCCTCGGGCACGATCTGTACATAAATGTAGCCCGAATCGCCGTACAGGCCCGCCAGGGTGGCGATAGCCTCCTGAATCCGGTCCTTGCGGTATACCCCGGGCACATAGGTGCTCTTGCCGATGAACTTCTTGAGAACCTCGGTAAGGGGTGGCCGATCGTGCTGCAGATCCACCCGCTGTTTCAGGAACGCCGTGGGAAACAGTCGGTGGCCTTCAAAGTCGGTGTTGCCAAACCAGTAGCGAGGCCCTTCGGTGAGGTAGACAGTGATGTACAGGCCGTCGTCGCGGTATGCCAGGTGGGTGGAGTCCACGTGGGCCTTGGGAAAGCCGTGTTGCTGATAGAACTCCACGATGCGTTCCAGGTCCCGGGGCCACTCGTCGGGCAGGAACCGGGCCTTGCGGTACCACCGCTTTTCCCGGTTCTTCAGGAGCACTTCCAGGACTTCGTCGGGATAGTGCTCGTTGCCCACGATCTCAATGCGGCGGATGGGGTACACCCGACCCTCCCGGATGTGAAACACCAGGTCGGCAAAACCCTGGGAGTCGGGTGGCGTGATCTCCGAAGTGATCTTTACCCGGATGTAGCCCCGGTTTTGGTAGAGCGACTCCAGGGTCCGGGTCCACCGGAACACCCGGGCGTAGGACAGGTACATGCCTTGTCGGGCCTTCAGGGTATCCTTCAGGGTTTTGCTGGAGATCGCCCGGTTGCCCTCAAAGCGCAGGTTCCGGAGCCGGGGGTTTTCCCGGACCCGGAGCCGGAGGGTGGCCTCCCCGGAGGGGGCCACCTGAACCGTGACCTCCAGGTCCTGGAACAGCCCCGAGCGGTACAGTCGGCGTAGACCCTCGCGGACGGTTTCCAGGTCAAAGGTGCTGCCGGGGGTAATGCCGAAGCGCTGGAGGACACCCTCCTGGGTGTTCCACCGGAGCCCTTCAACGGTGACGGATCGGGCGGTGAAGCCAAAAAGCAGGAGTCCTGCCCACACCAGTGCGTTCATCATGGTCTCGTTTGGTCTTCAGGGATGGTGGAGGGGTACCCTACAGCCCTCCCGTGGTTTCCGCCAGCAGGTCTTCCACCTCCAGTTTGAGGTCGCCATCCTGGCGGGCCACCACCACCCGGTTGCCCTCCTTGATTTCGCCCTTCAGGAGGGCCTCGGACAGAGGTTCTTCAATGTACTTCCGGATGACCCGGCGTAGCGGCCGGGCACCGAACTCGGGGTCGTAGCCCTTCTCGGCCAGGAACCGCCGGGCCTCAGGCGTTAGCCGGATCGTGATGTTCTTTTCGTAAAGCCGTTTCTGCAGGTCGCCCACCAGGATGTCCACGATCTTTTCAATGTCGGCCAGTTCCAGAGGCCGGAAGATGATGATCTCGTCAATCCGGTTCAGGAACTCAGGCGGCACGATCTTCTTGAGTTCGCCCTTGAGCAGCGCCTGGATCTGGCGGAAG
>CAZXAO010000087.1:0-7073 GCA_964638465.1 uncultured bacterium
CAGTTTGCTGAGCCGTTTGGCACGGTTGTAGGGGCTCCCCGGGGGCGCCAGGTTCAGGTACAGGGAGAGCACGGGATGACCTTCACTCTGGAACGCCGTAAGCCGCTCAAGGATTTCGTCCAGGGTCGTTTTCACCATCGCTCTCGTCTCCTTGCTTTGAGAGTATTATACGCCGACCCTATCCCCTGAGGTGAAGGAACTTGCGGCGGAACCGGGCCCCGGGCGCCGAGAGTTCCAGGAAGTAAACCCCGGAGGGGGCGGGCCATCGGAACTCCAGGGTGCCTCCCTGGAACCGGGTATGCCAGCGGGCCCGCAGGCGACCGGTGGCATCGTAGATGCGAAGCCAGGCCTCCACCGGGGCTTCCAGGGGTCGGAGCCGGAGCCGGTACCGATCGCCGCCCAGCCAGAGGGGTCCGACCAGCTGCAGGGAGGGGGGCAGGGTGTCGCCGGTGTCCACCTCCAGGCTGAGCCAGAGGGGATAGAACTCCTGGGGATCCAGGTGGCCGTCGCCGTTCCCCGGGGGCACCTGCCACTGCAGGGTGCCGCCGTCGGGCGTGCTGTAACTGGCCACGGCCAGGTACAGGGTGTCGGGCACGGTGCCCCAGAGGGCTCCCAGGTGAACCACGCCCTCCAGAACGCCGGTGGGGCCCGGAGAGGCCGCCCAGGCAAAGATCGTCGGGTCCTCCTGCACGGTTTCGGTGCTGTCGTACCACCGGACCCAGTCGTTATCGTTCTCGTCGGCCAGGAAGAGGTCATAGTGGGCCACCAGGCCACTCTTGGCCCAGGGGGCGGGCTGAAGTCCAGCCCAGGGGCGGCGGGCCACAAAGACAAAGTGGTCGTTCTGGAACCCCACGGGCAGGTCGTCCCCTGCGGTTTCCGTGGCCACATAGAGCCGGGCGGAGTCGGCGTCGTAGAAGGCCCACAGGTGCATGTCGCCGTGGGAGGAGAGGAGCCAGGCCACCTCGTCCCGTTCGCCGTCCATGGTGAACCGAACCAGGCCCACGGTGTACCGGTAGTTCTGCCCCTGGTTGTTGTCCCAGGCCTCGTTGCCGGCCGAGTCCCGGGCGTGCAGGGCAAAGGCCACCTGGTCACCGTGCTGGGCCGGGGGGAGCCAGCCCCCGTACAGGTAGGGGGTGGCCACGCCGTTCTGGTCCCAGTCGTGGGTGGTGCCGTCGTCGGGCCAGAGCGGCCGGTCCGGATAGGTCCAGGAGCCGTTGATGCCGTAGCGAACCCGCACCCACTGGATCCCTGAAGGGTCGCTCACATGGGTGAGCACCAGGGCGGAGTCGCCGGCCAGCACATTCTCGGGCGGCTCCGTGCCCCAGAACACCGGCCCCTCCAGGTCGCCGGGCCCGGTCTCGGGCACCTCGGGGTCGCCGGTGCCCAGGTAGAACCAGAAGGTGTAGGTGCCCGAACGCCCTCCGAGTTCCACCAGCTCCGCGCCGCCGGAGAGCCGACCCAGGTTGTGGTAGACGAGCCCCTGGCCCGATGGATAGAGGAACACGGCCCGGGCACCGGTGAGGGTATCCTCGTAGCCGGCGTAGGTCCAGCCGTGGGGGGTCATGCCGTTGACGAACCGGAGGCTGTAGCCGTGGGTGATCTGGCCCAGCAGGTTCGGGCTGAGGCCGCACTTGGTCCAGTTGTCCCACTGGCTCTGGATCCGGACCTGGAGGTAGGCGGCGGTGTCGGCATAGAGGACCAGGGTTTTCTGGAGGTCGGAGGCGGGGTGGCCGGCGGCATCGTAGGCCTCCTGGAGCACCAGGCGGACAGAGTCGGCAAAGGGTTCCAGGGAGGCCTGGAACCAGGAGTTCTCGGCCTGGCTGTCGTGGAACAGGCCCGGATGGCCGCCGTCGTCGTAGTTCCCCTCGTTGCCGTAGTTCCCCAGGAGGTTGGCGGCGTAGGCGTAGCCGTTCCGATCCAGGGCGGCCAGGACCCGGCCCCCGCGGCGATCCACGATGAGGGCCACTGCCCGATTGTACAGGAGGTATTCGGCGATGCCGTCGCCGTCGTAATCGTCCACCTCGCCACCCACGGGGGGCAGGTTGGGCAGGTTCGTGAGCCAGGCCTGGAGCCGGGCGAACAGGGCGCCGTAGCGGCTGTGGTTCCACAGGTTTCGGCCCCAACCGCTGAGGGGTCCACCGGGGCCGTCGTGCCAGGCGGTCTCATACAGCATCCCCATGAGCACGATGCGGCCCAGAAGGGCGGCCGAGGAGTCGGCCCCACCCAGGGCCAGGAGCCTCTGGTAGGCGAACTTCCACAGGTCCTCGTAGTCGCCCTGGACGCCGTTGGCGTTGAGGTCCGGGGCCAGGCCACAGTCAAAGGCCTGGGTGGTCTGGAAGTCGTGGTACCAGTGGTCGTAGGTGCCCCCGGTCCACTCGTGGAGTTCCGGATAGGCGGCGTAGGCGATGTCAATGACCGGGGGATCGTTCAGGGGATCGTCGTCCAGGATCCGGTCCAGGCCCCACCAGCGGGCCACCTGGGAGAGGTAAACGGGCTGGATCCAGGGCTGGGAGGCGACCCAGGCGATGTTGTGGTCGTAGGAAGCCGCGGGTACGCCGGGCTGGCCGAAGTCCCAGCCGGCCACGCCGGCGGCCTTTTCCCAGTCGTCGGCATAGACCACCACCTGTTCCTGGTCCGGATCGTCGTGCAGGTCCCAGAGCAGGCTGTTCAAGGGGTTGCCGGGTTGGGCCACATCGTTCCACACCCACTGATCCCGGGCCAGGCGGCTGATGAACACCACGAACACCCGGCGACCCTGGCTGTCCACCATCTGGTGCACCTTGAAGGGGTTGTGGCAGGGGGTGCCGTCCGGGAAGGTGTGGGGATACCAGTCGTGCACATTGTCGTCCAGGAGGATCACCGGGGGGATCCAGACGGAATCGCCTTCGGGGCCGGTGCCCCACTTGCCGTACACCTGGTTGAGTACTCCGATGAGGGAGTAGGGCATCTGGCTCTCGTTTTTCCACACCCGTTCCGGGATCCAGACCACGGTGGGTTCGTTGGGCCGCCCCACGGGCTTCAGGGCCACCCGGTACAGGTGGTCCACATACTGAAAGGACCATCGGTTCATGGCCTCCTCGGCGTAGGGCAGGATGTTCTCGGCATAGCTGCCACCCACCAGATCCACCAGGGGATCCCGGAGTTTGTCTAAGAGGCCGTGGTCGTTCTGGTTCCAGAGGTAGGACTGGAGCAGGGGGCCAGACATGTGGAACTCGGCGGGCACGCCGTGGGCCAGGTGGGTATCCAGGGTGCGGTGGAAACTGTTGCCGACATAGCCGGGCAGGCCCTCCACCAGGGCGTAGGCGCCGTTGTCGGCGAAGGACTGGTTGCCGTGGTGCAGGAAGGCCACCTTTACGGTCTGGGCCACCAGGATCAGCCAGAGCCAGGCCATCAGGGGGTATTGTACAACGGCCTACCGCAGGTGGCGACCACCGTCCACCGGCAGAACCACCCCGGTCAGGAAGGGGGCCTGGAGCAGGAACAGGAGGGCCTGGAACACCTCTTCGGGCTCGCCCTTGCGGCCCAAGGGCACGCGGTCCACGGCCCGCTGGCGTTCCTCCGGACCCATGGTCTCCGGGAACCACACCGGCCCCGGAGCCAGGGCGTTCACCCGCACCTCCGGGGCGAGTTCCAGGGCGAGCGACCGGGTGGCCATGATGAGGCCCGCCTTGCTGATAGAATACACGGAGCGTCCCTTCAGGGGCCGCAGCCCCCAGACATCGGCGATGTTCACGATGCGGCCCCAGCCCCGGGCCTTCATCCTGAGGCCCAGGAGAACGGCCAGGTGGTACGGGGTCTTCAGGTTGATGTGCATGAGTTTCCGCCAGTGGGCGGGCCTCAGGGCGTCCAGGGGGGTGGGATCAAACACGGCGGCGTTGTTCACCAGGAGGTCCACGGTGAGACCACGGCGGTCCAGTTCCGCCACCAGGTGTTCGGCGGCCTCGCCCTCCTGAAAGTTCTGGCGGATCACCGTCACCCGGGGGTCCCGGGGCACCTGTTCACAGGAGTGCCAGCAGGTGACGATGAGTTGCTGGAACCCTTCGGCCAGGAGGCGTTCCACAAAGTACCGCCCCAGCTTCTTGCCGCCGCCCGTGAGGAGCAAAGGGTGTTCCTTGAGGTTCATAAGATCCCCGATGTAGGAGCGGCTTTAGCCGCGACCCTTTCTTCGGAGGCGTAAAGGGTGCGTTCCCTGAAGTTCATGAGACCACCAGGTTCAGCAGGCGGTTCGGGATGTACACCACCTTTCGCAGGGTTTTGCCCTCCAGGTGGCGCTGCACATTGGGGTGGTCCAGGGCCTGGTGGACCACGGTCTCCTGGTCGGCATCCCGGGGCACCTGAATCCGCGCCCGCAGTTTGCCGTTTACCTGAACCGGGATCTCCACCACCTCCTGCTGGAGCAGGTGGGGATCCGGTTCGGGCAGGGGTTCCAGGACCACCGGGCGGTCGTAGCCCATCCGATGCCAGAGTTCTTCGGCCAGGTGAGGGGCGAAGGGGGAGAGGAGCACCAGGAGATCCCGGAACACGGCGTGGACCACCGGCGCCTGACGGTCAGGGTAGCGGTACAGATCGTTCAGGAGTTCCATGATCCGGGCCAGGGCGGTGTTGAAGTGGAACCCGCGGGTGTCCCGGCGGACCGCCTGGATGGTGGTGTGGAGGGATCGCAGGAGCTGGCGTTCCGGTCCGTGGGCGTCTTCAGGGCGATACGCGTCGGCCACCTGACGGGAGGGCTGGACCTCTTCAAACAGGCGCCAGATGCGGTTCAGAAAGCGCTGGGCGCCTTCCACGCCGGCGTCGGTCCATTCCATGTCCCGTTCAGCAGGGGCAGCGAACAGGATGGTGATCCGGGCCACATCCGAGCCGTACTGGGCCACGAAGGGCCCCACGGGGACCACATTGCCGCGGGACTTGGACATCATTTCCACGCGTTCCTCCACCGGTGTACCACAGGACCGGTGGACCAGGCGGTGTTCGCCCTGGACCTCGCGTTCCTCCAGTTCGGTGGCGATGGCCTCGCCTGCGATGGACCGGCGGCAGGTGGGGCACCAGTAGAACCGCATGTGCACGAGGCCCTGGGTAAACAGGCGTTCAAAGGGTTCGTCGTGGTCCAGATAGCCCGCATCCTTGAGCACCTTGGTGATGAACCGGGCGTAGATCAGATGCTTGGTGGCGTGCTCTGCGCCCCCGATGTACTGGTCCACGGGCATCCAGGCGTTGGCCACCTCGGGGTCAAAGGGAGCCCCGGGATTCTTCGGGTCGGTGAACCGGAGAAAGTACCAGGAGGAGTCCACGAAGGTGTCCATGGTGTCGGGGTCGCGGCGGGCCGGGCCGCCGCACCGGGGGCAGGAGGTGTTCATGAACTCCGGGATGTCCTCCAGGGGAGACCGGCCCCGGGGCTTGAAGTTCTCCACATTCTCCGGAAGCCGGACGGGCAACTGGTCCTCGGGCACCGGCACGACGCCGCACTTCGGGCAGTGCACCACCGGGATCGGGGCGCCCCAGTACCGTTGCCGGGAGATGAGCCAGTCGCGCAGGCGATAGGTCACCGTCGGGCCGCCCAGGCCGAGGGCCTGCAACCGTTCTGCCACCCGTCGGATGCCCTCCTGGCTGGGCAGACCACTGAACTCGCCCGAGTTCACCATCACGCCGTAGTCCTCAAAGGCGTGGTCCAGGGTTCCGGGATCCGGGGCCTCGCCCTCCGTGGGCTGGATCACCACGCGGATGGGCAGGCCGAACTTCCGGGCGAACTCAAAGTCGCGCTGGTCGTGGGCGGGCACACCCATCACGATGCCGGTCCCGTAAGAGGCCAGCACATAGTCGCCCACCCACAGGGGCACCCGTTCACCAGTAAAGGGGTGCCGCACATAGAGGCCCGTGAATACACCCGTCTTGGGTCGTTCGGCGGCGGTCCGGTCCTGCTCGGACATCTGCAGGGCCTGCTGCACATAGGCCTCCACCTCGGCCCGGTGGGGCATCCGGGGCAGGAGCTTCTGGACCAGTTTGTGTTCCGGCGCGATGGTCAGGAAGGTGACGCCGAACACGGTGTCTGCCCGCGTGGTGAACACGGGCAGGACATCGCCGGTTTCCTCCAGGACGAAGTGGATCTCCACCCCCTCGGACCGACCGATCCAGTTCACCTGTTGTTTCAGGACCTGGTCCGGCCACTTGCCCTCCAGTTTTTTGAGGTCCTGGAGCAGGCGTTCCGCGTAGGCGGTGATCCGGAAGTACCACTGTTCCAGTTCCTTTTTGACCACCGGGGTGCCGCACCGTTCGCAGCGGCCCTGGACCACCTGTTCGTTGGCCAGCACGGTTTTGCAGGTGGGGCACCAGTTCACATAGCCGCTCTCGCGGTAGGCCAGGCCCCGTTCGTAGAGTTTCAGGAAGATCCACTGGGTCCAGCGGTAGTACTCGGGTTCGCAGGTGGCGATTTCCCGGTCCCAGTCGTAGCCGATGCCCAGTTCCTGGAAGGTTTTGCGGAAGGTGTCAATGTTCCGGTAGGTCCAGTCGCGGGGGTGGATGTTGCGTTTGATGGCAGCGTTTTCAGCGGGCAGGCCGAAGGCGTCCCAGCCCATGGGGTGGAGCACCTGTTGGCCCTCCTTCAGGGCCAGGCGGGCCACCACATCGCCGATGACATAGTTCTTGAGGTGGCCCATGTGCAGGTCGCCCGAGGGATAGGGGAACATTTCCAGCACATAGGCCTTTTTTCCGGGGTCGGGCTTGCGGGGTGCCCGATAGAGGCCCAGTTCTTGCCAGTACGCCTGCCAGCGTTTCTCAATCTCCTTGACGGGATACACCAGGAGCACCCGACGGGAGGAGGACTTCTGTTGTTCTGCCATGGGGAAACCTGGTGGAGCCGAGGGGATTCGAACCCCTGACCTCCAGAGTGCGATTCTGGCGCTCTCCCAACTGAGCTACGGCCCCAGAGTTGTCGGGCTATTATACGACAGACGGGCGGAAAAGGAAAGGCGGTAAAGAACCGTGGGGCCCGGCGTACGCCGGGCCCCACGGTGTCCCCTCACACCCTCCAATGGGTTGTCGTTACTTCAGGAGCACCAGCCGATGGGTGGCCACGCTCC
>CAZXAO010000088.1:0-7031 GCA_964638465.1 uncultured bacterium
TACCGGAACTCACCTTCCGCCAGGCCCTGGAGGCCGGGGATGTGTTGAGCCTGCTGCCCCTGCCGGTACCGCGCGACTCGGCACTCCTGCACCGATATCTGGTGCTCCTGGCCACCACGGGACACCAGGACTTCGCCCAACGACTGGCGGATTCCGTGGTGAACGCAGGCCTGCTGAGTGCCTCCACGGCGCAGCTGGCCCTGGTGGAAGCCCTGGTTCAGCAGGGTCAGGTGGCAGCCGCACGACGGGCCCTGAAGCGCATCTCCCATCCCGACACCCGGGCCCGGGCCTGGTACGCCCTGGGCCTTTACTGGATGCGGCAACAGGACTTTTCCCGGGCCAAGGAGGCCTTTTTCAAGGTGATCCAGTGGGGCGAGCCGGAAACCCGCGGCCGGGGCGCCTTCAAACTGGCCACCGTGCTCTTCCAGGAACGCAGATACCGCGAGGCCGTGGAGTACTACCGGATGGCCACCGAATTGGTCCGGTCAGACCCCGGGCTGGTGGCCCGGGCCTACCACAACACCGCGGTGTGCCTGAAGCGCCTCAAGGACCTGGAGGGCGCCCGTCAGGCTTATCTCACGCTGATTCAGCGGTTCCCCGGCCGGGAAGAGGCCCTGGACGCCCGGATTTCCCTGGCCCTGGTGGACATAGACCTGGAGAACTGGCCTGAGGGGTTCCAGCAGCTGGCCTTCTGCGAAGGCCTGATGCCCAGGTTTTCCCAAGAGGCCGAGGTGCTCTACTGGATGGGGGTGCTGGCCCGAAGCCTGGATCGGCCGGCCCAGGCTCTGGGACTCTTCCACCGGGTGTACACCTTCCACGCCCGGGATGCCCAGTGGGCACCGCTGGCCCGATACGAGGCAGCACTGCTCCTGGAGCAAACCGGCCAGCGGGACCGTGCCCGGGCACTCTTCCAGCAACTCCTCCAGCGTCTCCAGCCCGAAGACCCCCTGTATCCCGAGGTCCAGAAGCACCTGAAGCCATGAACGGACCGATGGATCGGCTGCTCCTCCGCAACGCCCGATGTTTCCGAGCCGGTCGCCGGGAGGCCTGCGACCTCCTGATCCTGGGGGACCGTTACGAACAGGTCGCTCCGGCGGGCCGGCTAACCCCGCCGCCGGGCACCCCGGTGCAGGACCTCCAGTTCCAGGGGTTGGTCATCGCCGGCTTTCTGGATGTCCACGCCCATCCGGCCCACTGGGGGCTGAGCCTGAGCCGGCTGCGGCTGGACGACGCCCGCTCCCTGGAGGACGCCCTGGATCGGGTCCGGGCAGCCCTGGACACCCTCCAGGGCGATGCCCTTATCGCCGAGGGCTTTGACGAATCCCGCTGGTCTCCCCCGCAACGCCCCACCCGACGACACCTGGACCGGATTTCCCGGACGGTGCCCATCGTCCTCCGGCGAATCTGTGGGCATGTGGCCGTGGCCAATGCTGCCGCTCTGGCCCGGATCCCCGCCCGCACCCGGGGGGTGAACCGCCGCACCGGTCTGCTCCTGGAAGAGCCCTCGCTGAACCTGGACCGCTATTTCCCCCCCAGCCTGGAGGAACTGAAACTGGGCATTCTGATGGCCCAGAGCCGGCTCTTGAAAATGGGGATTACCGGCGTCCACGAGTTCGGCAAGGCCCAGAAATTCAGGGCTTACCAGGAACTGGCCCGTTCGGGGGCCCTGCAGTTGCGGGTAACCTTCTACTTCTACGAGCCCCACCTGGATACCCTGGAGGCGCTGGGGATCCAGTCGTCTCTGGGCGATGAGCGGATCCGTATTGGGGGTCTCAAGGTGTTCCTGGACGGCTCGGTGGGCGCCGGCACTGCGGGGTTTCCCCACTTCCCCCGGGCCCGGGTATATCCCCTGGAACGCCTGAAACGGCTATTGCACCGGGCCAACGAGGCCGGCCTGCAGGTGGCCATGCACGCCATCGGTCCCCTGGCCATTGACCGGGCGCTCCAGGCCCTGCGGGCCACCCAGGTGGGCGGCAATGTCCACCGCCACCGGATTGAACACTTCGTGTTTCCCACAGAAGACCACCTCCGGTGGACCGCCCGGCTGGGCATCGGCGTCACCCTCCAGCCCAACTTCCTCCGTCAATGGGGCCACCCCGGGGGGCTCTATCACCAGCGGGTGGGCGACGAAGCCTTCCGGCAGGCCTTTCCCCTGCGAAGCATCCTGGATGCCGGCATCCGGGTGGCCTTTTCCTCCGACGGCATGCCCTTCGGCCCCCTCTTCGGCCTGAAGGGCGCGCTGTCCCATCCCCGACCCGAAGACCGGATCTCCCTGGAGGTGGCCCTGGACCTTTACATCCGCCAGGGGGCCTGGTTTTCCTTTGAAGAACACCTGAAGGGCGACCTGCAGCCGGGGATGCTCGCCGACCCCGTTCTGCTCCTGCCGGATCCCTTTGAGGTGGACGACCTGGACCGGGTGGAGGCCTTTCCGCTGCGGGTCAATCCCGAGCCTCCGGACCCGCTTCGGGCCGTGTTCTGAGGCCCTCCAGCTGCCAGAGCCAGCGTTTCCAGTGGAGCCCGGGGCCGTAGCCCCCGGGGCCCCGGGCGGCCACCACCCGATGACAGGGGATAAGGATGGGCACCGGGTTCCGGGCCATGGCCCGGCCCACAACCCGGGGATGGACGCCCGCATGCCGGGCCAGTTCACCATAGGTGATCCGGGTGCCAAAGGGAACGGTTTGCCGCAGGATCTCCAGGATCCGGCGGACCTGTGGCGTGAGGGGATCCAGGACCACAGGCCAGTCCTTGAGAACCTGCCAGGCGGCCCGGGCACGGCTCAAGGGCCGTGGTCGGATTCCCAGGTACACCTCCAGGGCCTGGACCAGGGGGCGGAGATGGGACTCCGTGGGATCACCTGGCTCGCCGGCCAGGGGTGTACCCAGCGACACCTGAAGGATCTGTTTCCCTTCCAGGCCCACGAACACGGGCCCGGCATCAGGATCCAGGCGCAGGACCCTCACTCGGTAAACCGTCGGAGTCGGGGATGGGCCTTGAGACGCCGGACGATCTCCTTCACACGCTGTCCCTCGCCCCGCGGCAGCACCAGGGTGACCTCCGGCGTGTGCACCACGATGAGGTCCTGAACCCCATAGAGGGCCACCAGGCCGTCGCCCTCGGCCACCACGATGTTCTCCTCGGCCTCCAGAGCCAGCACCTCCCCCTGGACCCAGTTGTGCCCCCTGCGGGGCAGGATCCGGATGAAGGCGTCCAGGGACCCCACATCCTCCCACTGGAAGGTGGCCCGCACCATCCGGATGCGGTGGCTCTTTTCCAGGATGGCGTAGTCAATGGAAAGATCGGGCATACGACGATAGAAGGCCTCCAGGGAATCGGGATCCTCCGGATCCAAGGCCTCAAAAGCCTCGTACATGGCCGGCTGATGTTCCTGAAACTCCCGGAGCAGGGTGGGTCCGTGGAACACGAACATCCCGGAGTTCCAGTAGAAATGACCCTGTTGCAGGTAAACCTCGGCCCGGGCACGGTCCGGTTTTTCGTGGAACCGTCGGACCCGATAGACCGGAGGATCTCCCAGGTCATCCAGCCGTTCCCCTGCTTCAATGTAGCCGTAGCCGGTCTCCGGACGGTTCGGTGGGATCCCGAAGGTGACGAGGGTCTGCTGTTGGGCCGCCCGCATCCCCTGGCGGAGGCTCTCCAGGAAGGCCTCCTGCGGGTGGACCAGGTGATCCGAGGGGAACACCAGAAGCAGGGGGTTGGGATTTCGGGCCAGGGCGACCTTCAGACCCCAGAGGATGGCGGGTGCGGTGTTCCGTCCCACGGGCTCGGCCAGCACCCGAGCCTGACCGCTATGCTTCCGGGCCAGGGGAAGCAGGTCCTGGCGGGTGATCACCAGAATGCGCTCCGGGCGGCCCACCAGGGGCAATACCCGCTCCAGGGTTCGGGCCAGAAGGGACCGATCACCGCCGATCCGGAGGAACTGTTTGGGATGGGAATCCCGGGATAGGGGCCAGAGACGCTCCCCGCGTCCGCCCGCCAGGATCAGGGCAAAAGCCTGGGGTGTGGCCTCAGCCATAGGGCAGGAGCCGCTTGGTGCGCTTCACATCCTCCGGTGCCACCAGGGCAGGCTTCCGCAGGTTGCGCTTCCGTTTGCGGGTCTTTTTGGTGAGGATGTGGCTCTTAAAGGCCCGGTACCGGCGGACCTTGCCGCTACCGGTGAACCGGAACCGTTTGGCAGCGCTCCGTTTGGTCTTCATCTTCGGCATGGTCGCCTTTCCTCCTTCTTTGCTTCGGGTTCCGTGCCTGCGTTATCCCTTCTTCGTGGGCCGGACGATACAGATCAAATTCCGGCCCTCCATCTTGGGCTGGGATTCGGCGTCCCCCAGGTCGCGGATCAGGTCCAGCACCCGGTTGAGCACCTCGTAGCCGCGATCCTTGTGGACGATCTCCCGCCCCCGGAAGAAGACCCTTATTTTAACCTTGTTGCCGTCCTCAAGAAACTCCCGGATACGACGGACCTTCACCTCCAGGTCGTGCTGGCCGATGTTCGGGCGGAACTCTATTTCCTTGACCTCGCCGCCGTGCTTCTTCTTGGCTTCCTTCTTGCGCTTCTTTTCCAGGTACCGGTACTTACCGTAGTCCATGATCTTGGCCACCGGCGGTCGGGCATTGGGTGCCACCTCCACCAGGTCCAACCCCATGGAATAGGCGAGTTCCAGGGCCTCCCGGGTGCGCATGATCCCCAGCTGCTTGCCGTCCGGGCCGATGACCCGAACCTGGGGCACCCGGATCCGTTCGTTGATCCGATGGGTGTCCCGACGATTGGGACGCTCACGCATGTAAAAGAGTTTCTTTTTGATGGACCTACCTCCTTTTTGGTTTGGGGGTCCAGGTTCCCGATGGGTTCTTCACGATGGGCTTTTGAAAGGACCGGCTACTCACGGCGGGCGACTTCTTGCTGAACTTTCTGGATAAAGGCCTCCAGGGTCATAGCCCCCAGATCCCCCTGGCCGTGGCGACGCACAGCCACGGTACCGCTCTCCTGCTCCCGCTGGCCCACGATGAGCATGTACGGCACCTTGCGGGTTTCGTGATCCCGGATCTTGTAGCCCACCCGCTCCTCGCGGTCGTCCAGGTCCACGCGGATCCCGGCAGCCTGGAGCCGCTCGGCCACCAACCGGGCATAGTCCAGGAACTTCTCACTGATGGGCAACACCGCCACCTGCACCGGGGCCAGCCACAGGGGGAAATTGCCGGCATAGTGCTCAATGAGCACACCGAAAAACCGCTCAATGGACCCGAGCAGGGCCCGATGGATCATCACGGGCCGCTTGTCGCGACCGTCGGCATCCCGATACACCAGGTTGAACTTCTCCGGCAGGTTGAAGTCAAACTGCACCGTGGAACACTGCCACGGCCGACCCAGGGCATCCCGGATCACGATGTCAATCTTGGGGCCGTAGAAGGCGCCCTCGCCCTCCTCAATCTCGTACTGGAGCCCTGCCCGCTGGGCCGCCCGGATCAGGGCCTGGGTGGCCAGCTCCCACATCTCGGGCTCCCCCACGAACTTCTCCGGCCGGGTGGAAATGTACACATCAAAGTCCTCAAAGCCAAAGGTCCGCAGAATGTGGAGGGCCATGTCCAGGACCCCCACGATCTCGTCCTCCACCTGGTCCGGCCGGGCGAAGATGTGGGCATCATCCTGGGTGAAGCCCCGCACCCGCGTCAGGCCGTGCAGCACCCCCGACCGTTCGTACCGATACACGGTACCAAATTCTGCCAACCTCACGGGCAAATCCCGGTAACTGTGGAGTTTGGTCTGGTAAATCTGGATGTGGAACGGACAGTTCATAGGCTTGACGAAGTACTCCTCGTTCTCCAGTTTCATCGCGGGGTACATGTTCTCCCGGTAGAAGTCCAGGTGCCCGGAGGTCTGCCACAGGACCGCGCGCCCCACATGGGGCGTGTAAACCAGTTCGTAGCCCCGCCGCACATGCTCCTCGTAAAGGAAGTCCTCCAGTTTCTTGCGGATGAAGGCCCCCCTGGGCAGCCAGAGCACCAGCCCTGGCCCCACCTTCTGGGAAAAGGTAAAGAGCTCCAGTTGACGACCCAGCACCCGGTGGTCCCGGCGCTTTGCCTCCTCCAGGAACTGGAGGTACTCGTCCAGCTGCTTTTTCTTGGGGAAGGAGATGCCGTAGATCCGCTGGAGCACCGGGCCCCGTTCGTCTCCCCGCCAGTAGGCAGCGGAGGAATGGAGCACCTTAAAGGCCCGGACATAACCCGTGGACGGCAGGTGCGGCCCCCGGCAGAGGTCAAGGAAGTCCCCCTGCTGGTACACCGACACGGTGGCCTCGTCCATCTCCTGGAGCAACTCCACCTTGAAGGGCTCGTCCAGCTCCTGAAACAGGCGGAGGGCCTCCTCCCGGCTCATCTCCCGACGGGTGACCGTCAGGTCCCGTTTGATGATCTCCCGGGCCCGGGCCTCAATCCGCTCCAGGTCCTCCGGCGTGAAGGTGTAGTCTCCCACATAGAAGTCGTAGTAAAAGCCCTGTTCAATGGGTGGACCGATGGTCAGCTTGGCCTGGGGAAAGAGCTCCTTGACCGCCTGGGCCAGGATGTGGGCGGAGGTGTGCCAGTAGGTTTCCCGTCCCTCCGGGTACTCAAAGGTCAAAATCTCCACGGGTTCGGCACAGTCCACGGGCCGGAACAGGTCTACCAGCCGATCGCCTACGCGGGCCACGAGATACCGGCGATCCCTGCCCACCTGTTCCAGAAGGGGCTTCCCCGGTTCACAGGGGATCTCTTTGCCAGAAGGAAGTCGGATGCCCATCAGATCGGCGGAAAATATACACGCCCACCCCAGAGGTGTCAACGAACCGGTCGGAGGCCGGGAAACCCCTCATCCCGGTGGGGACCCGGGCTGGAGACCCGGTCCAACAATCCCCCATGCCAGACAAACCGTTCTGCCCCTTGACTCCACGGGCACGCTCTGGACTGCGGTGCGCTCGCACCGCTTTGCCTGCTTTGGAGTGCGGTGCTCCAGCACCGCTTTCCTACAACCAAAGCGGCGACAGGTC
>CAZXAO010000089.1:0-6966 GCA_964638465.1 uncultured bacterium
CCGCTGAGGTAGGCCCCGGCGTTTTCGTTGAAGAAGCGACCCGTGGACAGGGTCCACCGCCGGGTGGCGTGGCCCCCGAAGTGGATCAGGGAGAACCACGAGCGGTTGTAGGTGAGGTTCTGACCGGCCCAGAGGCCGGCGGAGCCCACATCGTTGCCGTAGGGGGTCCAGAGGGTGGGAAAGGGCAGGCCCCGGCTCCAGGCCTTCACGGTGCCGCCCACATACACGCCCATGTTCTGGCTGTAGTTGCCTCCCAGGGACAGGGCCCAGCCCGAGTCGTTAACGGCCAGCGCCTCTGCCGAGAAGGTGGCCCCCGAAGGGTGGGTATAGCGGCCATAGAGGTCCAGCAGGGTCTGACCCTCCGGTTCCTGCTGGTGCCGCAGGACGAACCCCTGGGCCTGGAGGTTCTGCCAGGCGTGGCTCAGGGCCCATCCGCCGAAGAGCCCCTGGTCCCGTTCCTCCACCACCCAGGCCTGTGTGCGGATCTGGCCCCGGCGCATCTGGCCCTTCACGGCCCATCGGGGGAGCACCAGGGCCCGGGTGTACAGGGCCTCCAGGGGCGTGGAGAAGAGTTCAAAGCCCTCGTAGAAGAAGGGTCGCTTCTCCCGCAGGTACAGGGCCGACTGTTCCAGGTTCAGGTAGGCCTCGTCGGCCTCCACCTGGGCGAAGTCGGGCTCCACGGTGGCCGCCAGGTTCCACAGGTTGCCCTCCAGGGCCAGATAGTCCAGGCCCGTGTGGTACCAGAGGGGGTTCCAGGAGGTGCGCCGGTACCGGTCGCTCAGGTCCGTGCTCTGGCTGTACACCAGGGTGAGCGTGGGCAGGAGCACCACCCGGAAGGGCAGGCGTCGCATGGGTTTCAGGCCGCCCTCCAGGAGCGCCAGCCGGCTGTAAGAGATGTCCTCCACATGGCTTTTGCCCGTGGGGACCAGATGCAGAACTCCCCACAGGCCCGCATCCGGAGGGAGGGTCAGGGACCGGAAGATCTGCAGGTACAGGGTGTCCCGGAACCCCAGTTCGGCCAGGGGCAGGGCCATTTCCGCAGTCCAGAGGGTATCTCCGAACCGCTGTACCGCCGCCTGCCAGTTGAAGTCCCAGTCGGCGTTCCACCGTGTTCGCTGGTACACGCGGCTGTCGCTCACCGTGCCCAGGGGGTTCACCGTGAACACATAGCCGTTCTGGTGGTCTGGGAGCACCACGGTGAGGCTCACGAAGTTATCCATGTTCCAGTGGGCCCGGTCGCGCCGCAGGTTCTCGGCCCGGAGCCCGTAAGGTTCCGGGCACAGGAAACCGGCATACAGATGGGTTTCGTCGTGCCAGAGGTACACGGCAAAGGGCACCTGGTCCCCCCGACCCGGTTCCAGGGGGTGGAACTCGGTGATCTTCAGGGCCTCCCGGTACTGGGGGTCCTCCAGGCGACCGTCCACCTGTACCGGTCCAGAGAGGAGGGGGATCACCAGGGCCAGGGTATCAATCCACGAGGTCATCGCACTCCTCCTCGTCGTAGGTGAGGGTGTAGTGGGTCAGTACGCCGCCCAGGGAGAGCAGCAGGTGGCGGGTCGCCTCCTCGTAGTGGGGGGTGACCCAGGCGGTGCCCCGGTGTTCCAGAGGTTCAAAGTCGCGGACCACGAGGAACCCCTCGGTTTCCACGCGAACCCCGAGGTCCCGGGGCAGATGGAAGCACACCGATCCCAGGCCGGAGGAGGCGTCCAGGCGGGCCCGGGGCGGCCAGGCTCCGGAGAGGTCCAGGCTGGCGGCGGCCACTCCGGTGTTCACCTGAACATAGGGGAACCGGCCGTTGCCCAGGTGCCAGGCGGACAGGGCGCCCACGCCCACCTCCAGATCCATCTCCTCGCCCTCCCGGGGAGCCGGCTCCGAGAAGTCCAGCACCAGCGCACTGACGCCTGCGTTCACCTCCAGGCTCTCAAAGGCCAGGCCACCCAGGTCCACCGTGCCCTCGGCCACGCCGATACCGATGTAGGCGTCCCCATAGGACACCTGACGGGGCAGCAGGATCACCACGCGATGGCGGAGGCTCTCGGGCAGATCAAAGTGCCGCAGTGAGCGAATCCACTGGTCCAGGGAGCGCCGGGCCCTGCGGGGCCGCACGGAGACCTGCACCCCCTGATCCGTGGTTTCCACGAAGATCAGCAGACTGTCGTCGGGCACCAGCGGGGGCTCCTGTTGAACCACCAGTTCGGTGCCCCCGGTGGGTCGGATCTCCAGCACCGCCACGCCCACCTGCAGGTTCAGATCCGGGGTTCCGTAGGCGGCCAGATCCACCCGTTCCCGGAACACCTGGGGAGAGGCGGCCAGCAGGAACGCAAACAGAAGGCCCGTCATGGTGTCACCTCCCGTTGTGGATGTCCGGTGGTCTCCCACCGGATTCGGTTGAAGTTGCCACTTAACAGCACCCGGTAGCTGGGGCTTCGGGGGTCCTGGGGGAGGTTCCCCAGGTTCAAGATCCCCTGGCGCGAGACGGCCACCGGGGCGTGGTGGGTCTGGAACAGGATCCAGGAAAACTGGGCCGCCAGCACCACGGGGACCTCCTGGGCCGGCGGAGGCCGGAGGTCCAGCCGGATCCGGCTCCACTCCGCCTGGAGTTCCAGGTACAGAGGGGAGGTCAGGGAATCCGGCCGCAGGTCCAGCTGGCTCCAGGTGCCGATCCAGTGGATCCGGGGCCGATCCTGCAGGCCCCCCAGGTCCAGGACGGTGCGGGTCCGGTGCATCCGTCCGGTGAAGGACACGAGCCGGAGTCCCCGGCCCCGGAGCACCAGCAGGCCACCCCTCTGCTCCACCCGGAGGGCCAGGGGGACGGCCCGGGGCAGGCGGACCACCAGGGTATCCAGTCCCCAGCCCCATCGGGCCAGCCAGGACTGCTGCCGGTGCCGCAGCCGGACCACCAGGGTATCTCCCCGGACCTGGAACCGCACGGTATCGCCCAGGACCTCCAGGCGGTCGCCGGATTCCAGCAGGAGCACCGCTCCCTGCACCCGGATCTGAAGGTGCACCCGGGTTGCCGGTGCGGGCCAGGGATGTACCGGCACCGCCAGGAACAGGAACCAGAGGATCGTCTGGGTCATGGTTCAGAACCAATAGAGCCACCGGAGGTACACGCGATACCGCCGGGGGTTTTCCAAGGGTGCCACCCATCGCAGGGCCAGGGATGCCAGGGTCAGGCCAACTCCCGCGTCCGTGAGCCACTGGTGGCCCGGGATCCGGCCGGCGTCGGCAAAGAGCAACAGATCCGGTCCGGGGACGGCGATGCGGGTCTCTGCATTCACGAGCAGGAATCGCCGGCCCGAATCCGCGTGGAGATCGTAGCCCGGCACGGTGCCCAGGCCGCCCAGGGAAAAGGCCAGCGGTGAGGGGGGCGAGAAGGTGGTGCCCCCGGTGGCCAGGCGGACCCGAAGGTCTCCCAACGGATAACGCCACCGTCCCCGCACCTGGGCCTGCCAGAGGTAGGGGGAACCCGATGCTGTGCCGTGGATCCCCCATAGGGCCAGGCTAAGGCCAGCCAGCCGGGCCTCGGCAGCCAGCTGGACCCCCTGGAGCTCCGTGGGCTCGGCCGGGGGATTGGAGCGGAAGGGATCACCCGAACGGAACACCGAGAACTGCTGGGTTACGGGCAGGGAGTCCACGGTTTCCAGGTGGTAGCCCACCCGAAGCCAGAGATAGGGCTGCCAGCGGAGGCCCAGGCCCACCGCACCACCGGAGGAAAGGTAGTAGTCGTAGGCATCGTACTTGGCCAGCACGCTGCCCAGCAGGTTTTCCCAGGGGCTCAGGGTCCAGCGCTGCAGGGTGGCCGTCTGATGGAGCCAGGCCTCGGCCCAAAGGAACCCGCCGGGTCGGTGTCCGGGCTGGATCCCGAGCTCCGTGCCTGCCCAGTAGCCCAGTCGTTCCCGCCACCGTTGGGTCTCTCCGGGGATCCGCCGTCCGAAGGCCACGGTGGTGGCCAGGTGCACCCGCGACCAGAGCCGCAGTCCCCCGAGGGTCTGGTCCCGACGGCTGGACACCAGGGGAATTCGGAGACTCAGGCCGTCCACCCGGTTGTAGTTCACCCACAGGGCACCCCCTTCCGGGGCCACGGGCATCAGACGGAACACCGTCTCGGACGGCAGGGTGCCGGGTTTGGTCCGTCCGGCCTTTTCCCGGAGGCCTGGCGCGCCCGGGCCCGGGGTCCGCACCACCAGGTGATAGCCCCCCACCGGATACACCCCGGGGGTGTCCAGGGGCACGGGCTCGCCCTGTACGGACACCTGGAGTTGGCCTCCCGGGGCTTCCAGGGTGTCCCATACCGGGGAGGGGGCTGGATGGGGAAAGGCCAGGTCCAGGTCGCCGGAGAGGCTCCGGAACCGGCCGGACACCGGAGGCAGGCCACCCCGCAGGTTCCCCGACAGGGTACGCACCCGGTACACACCGCCCGGTTCTTCGCTGGGGGTGCCCAGAAAGTAGACATCTCCCGAAGTCAGGGAAATCCGCAGCGTACCGGCCGGGGGGTTTTCCAGGTACACATCGCCGGAGACGGTGTTCAGGGTAAGGGGCGCGGTGCGGGCCGCCCGCACCTCCACCCGAATGTCTCCGGAAACGGTCTGGACGGTAATGGGCTCCCGGGCGGACACCCGGAGCCGGACATCCTCCCAGGTCTTCGTGATCGGGCCCTGGACCACCGGGGCTCCGGAGTCCACCAGGGTCAGGTGGACATCCCCGGAGGTGTTCTGGATCGTCAGGGCCAGCAAAAGGGCAATCCCTCCACCGGTCAGGAGACTCATGGTTCACACCTCCGCAAAGCGATCAAAGGCCCAAAGGGCCAGGCCTCCCCAGAGGAGGCCGAAGAGGGCCAGGAACACGAGGCCCTGAAGGGGCACCGTCTGCTGCCAGGCGTGGCCAGCGGTATCCTGGAGCCGGAGGGTCAGGGTCCAGGCGGGCAGGATCCGGGGCCCGCCCCAGGCGATGCCCCGGCTCGCCAGGTACAGACCCAGAAAGAGGCTGAGAACCCCACCCGCGGTTCTGCCGCGGAGGGGAAGCGACCGCAGGGTTTCCAACCCCAGGACCAGGCCATAGCCCAGAAGGAGCAGGCTCAGGAAGGTCACAAGGACCAGGCCCACGAAGGAGCCGCTCAGGGTCACTTCCCGGACGCCGCCCCGCTGGTAGGCGACCACCGTGCCCAGCAGCGACACCCCCAGGATTCCCAGGGTGTGCACCAGGTTGGCCGCCACGCGTACCAGGCCCACGAGCATCCGGGGTACGGGCAGGGCAAAGAGCAGGTACACCAGGTGATTGCGTCGTTCTGCGGCGAAGGCGTGGGCGAGCATCAGGGGGGAGAAGAAAAGGAGCCCCAGGAGGGGCAGGGGCCCGAGGGCAAAGCGTTCCGGATGGCCGGAGACAGTCAGCACTAAGTAGGTCTCCAGCAGCAGGGTCAGGGCGAAGTACACGCCGAAGGCCAGCCGATGGGCCCGCAGTTCCCGGCGGAACAGGGTCCAGGTCGCTTTCATGAGGCCACCTCCTCAAAGAGATCCACCAGGGACTTCCCGGTTTCCTGTCGCAGGGCATCGGCCTCCCCCTGCAGGGCGATCTGACCGTGCTTCAGGAAGACCACCTGGTCCAGGAACTCCTCCACCTCCTGGACCAGGTGGGTGGAGAGCAGGATGGTTTGCTCGCCGTAGCGGAACTCGGAGAACAGGGTCTGGAGGATGCGGCGGCGGGACGGCGGATCAATGCCGCCCAGGGGTTCGTCCAGGAGCACCAGTTCGCTGGGCCAGGCAAAGGCGGCCACCAGTTTCAGCCGGGCCTGCTGGCCCCGAGAGAGATCGCCGATGCGGCGGTCCGGGTTCAGGTGCAGGGCCTCCAGGAGGCGCCGGGCCTTTTCGGAGTCCCATTGGGGATAGAAGGCGGCCAGGAAGCGCGAGAGGTCCTGTACCCGCATCCAGGGGTCAAAGGGCTGCACCTCGGGCAGGAAGGCCACGCGGCGCCGGGTGGCCGGGTGGCGGGGATCCCGGCCCAGCACCCGGACGGTGCCCCGGCTGGGCCGGCTCACGCCGGCCAGGATCCGGAGCAGGGTGCTCTTGCCGCTGCCGTTCTCTCCCAGCACGCCGAGGACAACCCCCGGGGGCACCTGCAGGGAAAGGCCCTGAAGGGCCGTACTGCCAGGGTAGCGTTTCCAGAGATCCCGTATCTCAACGGCGTTCATTCTGAAGCCTCCTTTTCCGGGGTGGTCTTCTCCGGGGCCGAGGAAGCCGCCGTCCGAAGCGCCCGCTGGAGGTCCTCCAGCAGGCGGGCCACCTCTTTGGGGGAGGGGTGGAGCTCCTGGAGGGCCTGGAGGAACCCTTCCAGGGCCCGCTGGAACAGCTGCTGGCGTTCCCGGGAGATGCGTTCCGGATCCCGGGTCACAAAGGTCCCCTGACCCCGGAGGGTAAAGAGGAAGCCCTCGCGTTCCAGTTCCCGATAGGCCCGGGCCACAGTGTTGGGGTTCACCTGAAGCTCGTGGGCCAGTTCCCGGACCGAGGGCACCTGGTCGCCCGGCCGGAGGTCGCCCCGTGCAGCCCGCTGTTTGAGCCACTCCATGATCTGGAGGTAGATGGGCCGGGTGGGGTCAAAGGTGAGTTTCATCATCTCCTCTCCCGGGCTGGGGATCCGGGCCCTGGGGGCGGACCCCGGGGCTTTGCATTGTCTCGTGTAGGCAGCGATCCATCGTCGGCTCCAGTGTACTACCCAAATAGTACACCAATACGGTGGGGTCGTCAAGGGGCCTTCCGGGGACCGAGGTGGGGCACCCGGCAGGGCACGAACGCGCCCCGGACCCAGGGGTTCCCCTGGTAGGGATTTCCTCCCTGCAAGGCGACTTCGCCAGGGGGTGCTCTCCCCTCAGGTTCCAAAGGTTCGCCTTCAAATCCGGGTTCCGGGCTGGCCCGGAGGCGCACGGTGTCCTCCACCGGCAATCACCCCGAGCGTGCAGCTCTACAGGGGCCA
>CAZXAO010000090.1:0-6870 GCA_964638465.1 uncultured bacterium
GATAGCCTGGAGGCCGCCTATGACCTGTACAAGGAGGCTTCCCGGGGCGTCAACACCTCACCGTTCCGGGAAGCAGCCCGCCGGCGGATGCTGGCCCTCTCTGAACTCCGGTCCATGGACAGCACCCAGACCGCTCTGGACCTCTACCGGATCGCCGAACTCTACCTTTTTGAATTACAACGGCAGGAGGAGGCCGCAAACATCCTGAAATCCCTGTTGAAGGAATACCCGCAGAGCGAGTATGCGCCCAAGGCGCTCTATGCGTTGGTGTACCTGTACCGCCAGGTGATTCCCAACGAGGACTCGGCCCGCAAGTATTACGAGGTCCTACAACAACATTTCTCTGAAACCCTGTACGCCCGGGAGGCCCGGCAGCGTTTTGCCTCTCTGGCCATACCCAAGGAGGATCCCTGATGTTTCCCTGGCTCCTTGGCATCCTTCTTCCCGCCGTGATCACCCTGGGAAACCTGGAACCCCCCGCGCGCCTGGAGGCCATGGGCTTTGCGGGGGTCGCCGCCATCGGAGGCGCCGAAGCCCTCTTCGGCAACCCCGCGCTGGTGGCAGAGACCTCCGGCGCCGCCGCTCTGTTGGGCTATCAGGGATGGTACCAGGTACCGGAGTTGCGAACCCTGGAGGCCGGTCTCGCCTACGGGCGGCTGCCGGTGACCCTGGGCTGGGGTGTGTACCGGCATTCCCTGGGAGACTTCTACGCGGAGACCCAGGTTCTCGCTGTCCTGGCGGTTTCCCACGGGCCCCTACGGGTGGGCCTCCGGCCCCGATGGTTCCAGGTATGGGCCCGGGATACGGCCGAATCCTGGAACGCCTCCACGGTCCTCTGGGACCTGGGCGTCGCCTATCACCGGGGTCACCTGTACCTGGGGTACCACGGTGAAAACCTCACACATCGGACCCTCACCCTGGTGCACGAGTCCCAAACCCTGGCGTCCCGGCACCTGCTGGCGGTTTCCTGGTTTCTGCCCCGGAATGTCCTCTGGAGTGTGGCCTATGTCCGGTGGAACGGGCAATCCCTGTATCGGATCGGGGTAGAGGCCTGGTTCACCCCCGGGTTTGCCCTCCGCCTGGGAGTGGACGAGAAATATCTGACCCTGGGCATGGGCCTGACCGACGGTCAGTGGTTCCTGGACTTTGCGGGCCGGAATGTGTTTCCCATGGGGGCCGTCTATGCCCTGACCACAGGGTACCGATGGTAAAAAGACCCGGTTCCCTGGAAACCCTGCGGCGACGCCTGGCCCGACTCCAGGGCCCGGCCCCGGGCGATCCTGCGTTGCAACGACGGCTCCGGCGTTATGCCCGGGTCCGCCGTCCGGATCCCCGCCTCCTGGCCCGCCGCCTCGGTGGACGGCTCCTGGACGAAGGACGCCTGGTGGCCTTTGAACGCCGGTTTCCCGCCCCCAGTCGCTACCTGGAACATGCCCCGCTCCTGACCCTGGGCCAGGTCCCCGAACCTCTGGACCTTCATCAGGTGGTCTTCCTGGACCTGGAGGCCACCGGGACCTCCTTCGGCCTGGGAAACCTGCCCTTCCTCGTGGCCATCGGGGCCTTCCAGCAGGGGGAGTGGACCGTCCGCCAGTATCTGCTCACGGACCCTGCCTACGAGGTGCATCTGCATCACCGTCTGGTGGCCCTGCTCCAGACCTACGAGGTGGTGGCCACCTATAACGGCAAGAGCTTTGACCTCCGGCTCCTGGAACACCGATGGCGGTACCTGGGAATTCCGGTCCTCGGGTTCCAGGTGCACCTGGATGTGTACCACCTGGTCCGGCGGCTGCTGCCGCCCGGTCGGCCCGCCCACCTGCGGGCGGCCGAGGTGGACATCGCCGGGCTGCGGCGGGAGCATGACATTCCCTCCCAGGAGGTGCCTGCGGCCTACTTTGCGTACCTGCACCGGGGGGTGCTGGAGAACCTGCGGCGTGCGGTGCTCCACAATCGGTGGGATGTCTTTTCGTTGCCCTGGATCCTGCACGGACTGGACCGCCGCGTGATGCAGGGGCTGGAGGCCCCGGA
Source organism: uncultured bacterium (assembly GCA_964638465.1). Classification (GTDB taxonomy): domain Bacteria; phylum Hydrothermota; class Hydrothermia; order WGAB01; family WGAB01; genus WGAB01. The sequence continues at coordinate 2,026 of CAZXAO010000090.1, forward strand.
TCCCTGGACTCTGTTCGCCCTGGGTCGGCTCCACGAACGCCTGGGGGCAGTGGGGCAGGCGATGCGGTTTTACCGGCGGGCCGCTGCCCGCAGTCTGGGCGATCTTCGGATTCGGGCCCTGGTGCGTCTGGCCCGTGGGCATCAACGAATCCGCCAGTATTCCGAGGCGGCTCGCCTGTGGCAACAGATCCTGGCAGAGGATCCTGGCCATCCGGAGGCCCTGCTCCAGCTGGCCAAGTACTACGAGCACCGTGAGCGGGATCTTCCACGGGCCCTGAGGCTGGCATTGCGCCTTCCCGACACCCACGAACGACGTCACCGGGTGAGGCGGCTTCTCAAAAAGTTGAGGACTTTGGAGGAGGCGACGCGGCTACAGACGCCGACGCTTCTCCGAGAAAAGGGCCTTGATCTTGCCCCAGGAGGAGGGGGTTAGGCCAGCAGCCAGCCGGTTCTCGGTCCCCGGTGTGGCCACCCGTAGCGGCCGCCAGTCCAGGGGAGAATCGGTGTCCTGGCCGTTGGGCAGGCGACCGATGACCTCCCGTTGGTTGGTCACCCCCGGCTCCCAGAGGTCCACCCGATAGTTGGGCCAGTTGGGATCGGGCGTGCCCCAGTTGACCAGGTCCACGGGCACCCCCTGGGCATCCACCAGGATCAACAGGTCGTTGGCCCGGAGGCCGCTGCCGATGGTGCCGTCCGGCATTTCCACCATGGGGACCTCCAGTTCCGGGAAGTACTGCCGGAACTGGGCCTCATCGGGCACCACCAGCAGGTACCCTCCCGGTGGAATCGTGCCGTAGAGGGGATCCCAATCGTAGGCGTTGCCGATGGCCCACTGATCCAGGACCACAGGATCCGGCCCCGGATTGTAGATCTCCACCCACTGGAGATCACCCCAGGACACCTCGTTGATCACCGGGTGGCTCACCAGGAGAGTGGCCAACAGGATCCACACACTCATAGCCCTTCAACCCTACACCCTGGTTTCCGTCGTGTCAAGGGGTTTTCGGGGGTTCGTCCACCAGAGGGATCCCCAGATCCAGATCCTGGCCGGGGGCATGGCAGGCTTCGTGGTGCCGGGCTGTCTCCAGGGCCCGGGCGACCGCCTGACGGAGCCGAAGGACATCCACACCCAGGGTCCCGGGCGGGACCTGTTGCAGATATCGGGCCACTCGCTGCAGCAGCCCTTGCACTCCCCGCCAGTGGCCCTGCCGGGCGTGGATGCGGGCCGCGGCCACCTGGATCAGGGCCTTGAGCAGGGTGCGCTCGGGGTCTCCGGCCCTTCGCCAGAGGTCCTCCCACACCTCGTGGGCCTCCCACTCCTGGCCCTGGCGGAACAACCACAGGCCCCGGAGGAAGGGGTCAGGTGCCTGGTTCACGGGAGACTTTCTTCTGGACTTCCGGGCGCAGTTGAATCCCCAGTTCCCGCAGTTGCTCTTCAGAGACCTCCGAAGGTGCGCCCTCAAACAGGGCCTGGCCCGTGGTGGTCTTGGGAAAGGCAATGACATCCCGGATAGAGGAACGGCCGGCCATCATCATCACGATTCGGTCCAGGCCGGGGGCGATACCGCCGTGGGGCGGGGCCCCGTACTCCAGGGCTTTGAGCAGGAAGCCAAAGCGGTCTTCAATCTCCTGGTCGGTGAGCCCGATGATCTTCATGATCTTCACCTGGAGATCCCGTCGGTGCACACGGATGGACCCGGAGCTCAGTTCCACACCGTTCAGGACCAGGTCGTACTGCTTCCCCCGGATTCCGGCCAGGAATTCCTGGACCTCTTTGAGGGCCTGGGGGTCCCCGGCCTGCAGGGCCTCTTTGCGCTGGGCGATGAAGGCCGGGATCTCGTCCAGTTTGGGGAGATCCTCCTCGTAGGGCATGGTAAACATGTGGTGGGCCGGGACGATTCTGCCGGCCTCGGGATCCCACTCAAACAGGGGAAAGTCCACCACCCAGAGGAAGTGCCAGCCCTCCTGGTGGGCTTCCAACAGGTCGGCCAGTTCCAGTCGTAGAGCCCCAAGGATTTCAAAGGGCTGGTAGCCGAAGCCTGCGACCACCAGGGTGGTTTCCGGATCTGGGCCCTGGTCTTGCCGCCAGGCTTTGAAGTCCCCGGGCAGGTACCGGGCCAGGGGACCACTCCACTGGTGACCCTGGCGTTTGTACCAGAGGATGCCGGCGCCGCCCAGTGCCCGGGCGCGCTCGTTCAGGTGGTCCAGGTGTTTCCGGCTCAGGGAGTAGGGGAGGGGAAGGGCCACCACGACGCCCCCCCGGGCGACGATCTCGTCCAGAACCCGGAAGCCCATGTCCTGTAGCCGGAGCGTCCAGTTCTCTAAGGTCCAGGGGATCCGAAGGTCGGGCTTGTCCGTACCGTAGGTCTCCAGAGCCTCCCGGAAGGTGATCCGGGGGAAGGGGCGCGGGAGTTCCACGCCCAGGACGGTCTTGAAAATGTGGTGAAAGAGGCCTTCGGTGTGGGTCAGGACTTCGTCCACATCCACGAAGCTCATTTCCATGTCAATCTGGGTGTGTTCGGGTTGACGATCAGCGCGAAGGTCCTCGTCGCGAAAACAACGGGCAAACTGGAAATAGCGGTCGTAGCCGGCCACCATGAGGATCTGTTTGTACATCTGGGGCGACTGGGGCAGGGCGTAGAACTTGCCGGGGTTCAGGCGGGAGGGCACCAGGAAGTCGCGGGCACCCTCCGGGGTGCTCTTGGTCAGGTAAGGGGTTTCAATTTCCACGAAGCCGTGGGTGTGCAGGTACTCGCGAGCGGCGTGTACCACCTGGTGTCGGAGGAGGAGGTTCCGTTGCATTTCCGGCCGGCGGAGGTCCAGGAACCGCCAGCGGAGCCGGGTCTCCTCAAAGGCCTCAATGCGATCCTCAATGGGAAAGGGCGGGGTCCTGGAGGGGTTCAACAGGGTGATCCGGTGGGCCAGGACTTCCACCTCACCGGTGGCCTTGTGGGGGTTGACCTGGTCCGGTGGCCGGAGACGGACGGTGCCCTGGACCTGGATGACATCCTGGCTGGAGCGGCGTTTGGCCTCCTGGACCAGGGGACCTTCCACCACGATCTGGGTTTCGCCGTAACGGTCGTAGAGGTCCAGAAATACCAGGTGTCCCATATCCCGGACCCGGCGGATCCAGCCGGCCAGGAGCACCTCCTGACCCGCGTGTGCGGCGCGGAGTTCCCCACAGGTGTGGGTTCGGTATTTCTCGCTCATGGTCGGTCTTCTTTTAGGGACGGATAGTTGATGCCGAAGCGGTGCCGATAATACAGTTTCATGGCGAGTACCGTCAACGCACTGAGGCCCAGGAACAAGGGGAATTTTAGGGCCACCAGAAGGCCAAAAAAGGCGCCAGAGAGGCGGAAAACGAAGGGAACGAACCGGGGATCCCGGGGCCGGATCGCGGCAGCGAGGTACAGGGGCCAGGAGGCCAGGGCCGCCCAGAAGACCAGGGGACAACGGAACCAGAAGCCGGCCAGCAGGGCAGAGGAGAGGAGCAGAAGGGCCAGCAGAGCGGTTCGGCGCTCCCCCAGGGCCACGCCGGTGGTGCGGGCGCCCGTGGCCCGATCACCGGGCAGGTCGGCCAGGGTGGTCAGGAGAAACACGGCCCCCACGGCCAGGAGATAGGGCAGGGTGAGGAGGATCCAGGAGCCGGAGACCGGGCCAGCCAGGGAGGCCCCGAAGAGGACATTCAGGGTACCGTAGCCCAGGGCGTTGGCCGCCAGGTCCCAGAAGGGGCGGGCCTTGAGCCGGACCGGGGGGGTGCTGTAGGCCAGGCCCAGGAGGCCTGAGAGTCCCCAAAGCACCAGGATCTGGGGAAACTGGGGCAACCGCCGGAGGAGGCCCAGCAGGGCCAGGGAGGCGAGCAGAAGGAGCACGGTGAACCGCCAGGCCCCGGCCACGGGCAGGAGGCCGTCGGCCAGCAGGAACAGTTTGCGGTTCCGGCGGTCGGTGTCCCGGTCGTAGATCTGGTTCACCACATAGGTGGCGGCCATGAGGAGCGAATAGGCCAAAAATCCCACGATAAGGGCCGTGGGGGTGGCCAGGATAGGTTTCAGGTCACGGAGGCCCTGAAAACGGGCTCTGTGGAAGCCTATGAGCAAAAACGCCCAGACCGGAAACAGCAGGGTGGGCCGGGTGAGGAAGAGGTAGTCCACGAGACGCCATCCCATGCCTTAATTGTGCAGGGTCGCCGGGGGTCGCTGTCAGATGCCCTCTGACGCACCCGGCGGTTGTGGGTCCCGGAGGGTAGCCTCCGGCCGGGTACCGGGACTGAGGTGGCAGGATCGTCCGCTGCCGTTGCCGATGCCGGCCGGCGGCTGCCGGCATCGCTGCCGAACCCCCGGGGGAAAACCGAAACTCCTTGCCTCCCAGGGACTTCAGCCCCCCATCCAGGAACACCGCCGGGACACCCCTATTGGATTCGCAACATAATATACCTTATGTTAACCGATGGCAATCCGCTGAAAATCAGTGAGTTTCGGAAATTTGAGTAGTTGGCTGGGCTGCAAAGGGTTGGCTGGAAGGGAAGGGGGTTGGGGACTCTTTTCCAGGATCCTCCTCCAAGCCGCCTCCTGTCCTTCCACCCGGGAAAACCCTTGGACTGGATGGGTCGCGACCCGTCTCTCCTTCTGGGGGCTGGAGCATCCTGGAGAGGGAGCCTCCCATAGAATTACAGGCCATGCAGCGGCCGCCCCTGGTGCTCCAGTATCACCGGCTGGACGGACGGTTCCAGCTGTCCGGGGACACCGTCCCCCCTGCCCTCTTCCGTCGCCACCTCCGGGAGCTGGTGGCCTGGGGGTATCGGCTGGCCACCCCGGCAGACTGGCGCCAGATCCAGACCGGCCGATT
>CAZXAO010000091.1:0-6846 GCA_964638465.1 uncultured bacterium
GGCGATCAGGAGTACAAGTACCTGCTGGGTGCCCAGGATGTCCCTGTGTACCGGGTGGTGCTGGGCGAACGGATCCCTGACCTGGCCCCCCGTCCCCGCGGCAACCTCACCCAGGTCCCTGCGCTTTAGCCCCATGCGTGTGTTGATCACCGGAACCACTGGCCTCGTGGGCGGAACCCTGGCCCGGGAGCTCCAGGCCCACGGCCACGAGGTGATCCCCATGCCCCGGAGCCGCCTGGACCTGGAACACACAGGGGAGATCGTTCCCGCCCTATTGCAGCCCCATCCCGATTTCATCGTCCACGCCGCAGCGATCACCCATGTGGACCACTGTGAGCGCCATCCCGACCAGGCGTACCGGGTCAACTGGCTGGCCACCCGTCAGATCCGCCACGCTGCCCAGCTCCTGGAGGTGCCCCTCCTCTACCTGTCCACCGACTTCGTGTTTGATGGCCAGCAGGGGGAATACCGGGAACTGGATGCCCCGAACCCCCTTTCGGTGTACGGCCGGAGCAAGTGGTGGGGCGAACGGGAGGTGGAACGCTATCCCCGCCACTATGTAGTCCGGGTTTCCTGGGTCTTTGGCCCGGGAGGACGCAACTTCTTTTCGCGGATCGTGACCCTGCTTCGGGAAAAGCAAAGCCTCCGGATCACCTATAACCAGTGGAGCGCCCCCACCTATGCGCCGGCCCTGGCCCGGGCCCTTCGGTGGATCCTGGAGCACGAGCCCCCCTACGGCATATACCATCTGGCCGGCGAGGAGGTGACCACCCCCTTTGACTTCGTGTCCCGGGTGCTGGAACGGCTGGACTGCGAATGCCAGATCCGTCGCGTGAGCATGAGCAGCCTGGGGCGACCCGCCCCTCGCCCCCGAAAAACCCACCTGCTGAACACGGCGTTGAAGGCCCTGGGGGTAACGGTCCCGGGATTCCAGACCTTCCTGGAGGAGTTCATCCATGCTTCAGACCGCCATTGAGGAGATGCAGCGGGCCCTGGACGCCTGCCGCCAGTGCCAGGAGGTGCTCCAGCGCTGGGTGGACCTCACCCTCCGGGTGTTTCAGGAAAACCATAAGGTGCTCCTGTGTGGCAACGGCGGATCCCATGCCCAGGCCCAGCATTTGGCCGTGGAGTTCACCGTACGGTTCAAAAAGGATCGCCCTCCGTTGCCCGCCGTGGCCCTGTCCTCGGATCCCGTTTATCTCACGGCCCACACCAACGACATGGGCTTTGAGGGGGTCTTTGCCCGCCAGGTGCTGGCCCTGGGGGAACCCGGCGACCTGCTGGTGGCCCTGAGCACCTCTGGCCGGTCCCGGAATGTCCTTCGGGCCCTGGAGGTCGCCCGGGATCGGGGACTACACACGGTGTTCCTTACGGGGCCGAATCCGGCCCCGGTCCTGGCCGATGTGGTGATCCCGGTGCCCGTGGAGGGGACGGCCCGCATCCAGGAGCTTCACCTGTTCCTGGGCCATGTCTGGGTGGACGCCGTGGAAACCCGCCTGGCATACCGGTAAAGGAATGTCGCCATGCAACGGGCAGATCTTCTTCTGGTCCACGCCGCCCAGGTGGTCCCTGTGGCCGGAGGACAAGTTGATCCCATCCCCGACGGCGCCGTGGCCATTCGCCAGGGCCGGATCACCGAGGTGGGCCCCACCGCCCATCTGCTCGCCCGCTGGCAGGCCCCCGAGGTGATCTCCCTGACCGGCAAAACCGTGGTCCCCGGCTTCGTGGACCCCCACACCCACCTGGTCTACGCTGGATGCCGCCATCACGAACTGGAAATGCGGCTCACCGGCAAAACCTACCTGGAAATTCTGGAAGCCGGTGGCGGCATCCGGTACACGGTGGAACACACCCGCAAAGCCTCCCGCCAGGAACTCCTGGAGGGCCTGCTCCACCGTCTGGAAATCTTCCTGAGCCAGGGCGTCACCACCGTGGAGATCAAAAGCGGCTACGGCCTGGACCGGGACACCGAGATCAAGATGCTGGAGGTGATCCAGGAGGCCCGGCACTACGCCGTCCAGGAACTGGTCCCCACCTATCTGGGGGCCCATGTGGTGCCCTCCGAATATCGGGACCGCCGGGAAGCCTATGTGGACCTGGTGATCTCCCTCTTGCCCGAGGTCCGCGACCTGGCCGAATTCGTGGATGTCTTTGCCGATGAAGGCGCCTTCACCCTGGAGGAAACCCAACGGATCCTGGAGGCCGCCCGCGACCTGGGCTTTGGCCTGAAGGTGCACGCAGAGGAGCTGGCCCACACCGGCGCTGCCCGCCTGGCTGCAGAACTCGGTGCCGTGTCGGCTGACCACCTGGACCTCGCCACCGACGAAGACCTGGAAGCCCTGAAGCGCTCTGGCACCGTGGCCGTTCTCCTGCCCTCGGTCACCTTTTTCCTGTTCTCCTCCCACTACGCACCTGCCCGGAGGATGCTGGAACTCGGCCTTCCCGTGGCCCTGTCCACGGACCACAATCCCGGCTCCTCCCCGGCCTATTCCCAGATCTTCGTGGCCACCCTGGGCACCTTTTTGCTGAAGATGACCCCGGCCGAGGTGCTGGCGGCCATCACCTATCGGGCAGCCCAGGCTCTCCGACGACACCACGAGGTGGGCTCCCTGGAACCCGGTAAACGCGCAGACCTCGTGGTGCTGGATGCCCCCTCCTATGTGCACCTGGTGTACGACCTGGCCCGTCCCCTGGTGGACCAGGTGTACAAGGATGGGAAACGGGTGTACCAGAGACGCGGATAATCGTCCTATAGCAGGGCCCCTAAGAGGTCTTTCCGATAGACCATCCCCAGGACCTGTCCCTGTTCCACCACAGGCAGGGCATCGGTTTCCCACTCCTGGAGCCGCTCCAATGCCTCCTGGAGGGTCAAATGGGGCTCCAGATAGGCCCGGCGGGTCAGGTCCCGGGCCCGTCGGGAGGCCGTGTGGACCAGCGGGAGGTGCTCCAGATCGTGCAGGAACACCACTCCCCTAAACCGCCCGTCCGGTTCCAGCACCACCACGGTGTCACTGGCGGCGTTCCGGAAGGCCTCCATCAGGCTTTGCACGGGGTCATCGGCCCGGACCACGGGATAGGTCTTCCGCATCAGGGTGGTCAGGGTGATCCGGGGTTGGCGAGCAGGTTCCAGGCCCAGCCGTCGCATCAACTCGTGCACGATGTTCTGGAATTCCACATCAAACAGGGGTTCTACACCCCGGCGGATCAGGACCGCCAGCGGGATCTCGCCAGCCCGCACCAGGACTTCTTTAAGCAACACCGGGCCCACCAGTTCAAACACCACAGTGGAGGCCAGGGCCACATTGACCAGTTCGTCCAGACCCAGACCCGTGGCACCCAGGGCCAGGGCCAGGCCCGTGGAAAGTCCTCCCTGGCTCAGGATCCCGAGGCCCAGGTAGTTCCCCCTCAGGGGCAGGCGGGTGTACCGGGTTCCCAGCATGCTGCCCCCCACCTTCCCCAGCACCCGACCCAGGATGTAAAGCAAAACGGCAAAACGGAGCTGGACCAGCATGGGGAAGTTCAGGCTGGCCCCGGCCACGAAGAAGAACAGGGAGTAGGCGAAGTCGGAGACCCGGTCCAGGTGTCGCACGCCCCTCTGCTGGGTGACCGAGACATTGGCGGCCACCAGGCCGAAGAGCAGGGCATACACCCGTTCGTCCAGGTGGAACAGGGCAGCCAGCCCGAACCCCAGGGCAAAGATTCCCCAGGTGTAGAGGAACAGGAGGGCCTCCTCTTCAATGACGGTCTCCGCATAGGCGGTCAGGAGCCCCAGCACCAGGGCCAGCCCGGCTGCGCCCCCGAAGGCCCAGGCCACCGCTCCCAGGGCCAGCTGGTGGGTATGGAGATAGGTCACCAGGGGCAGGAAGAGCAGGAGGGCCAGCAAGTTGTCAAAGGCAATGAGGAAAAAGAGAGTCTGGGACAGGGGCCCGTCGGCGTGGTACTCGTCCACTACGGTAACAGAAATCACTGCTGTGGGCATGGCGATGATCCCAAGGAGCACCGCATGCCAGATATGGGGAAACTTCCACAGGCTGAAGCCAGCCACCAGGACCAGGGCGAGCAGAGCCTGCAGGGAGGCCAGCAGGGTGTACTTCCCGGGATGCCGGAGCACATTCCCCAGTTTGATCTTCCGGCCCACCAGATACAGGATGTAAGCCAGGAGGTAGGCCTTCAGGGTCTTGATCTCGTGCAGGAAGGGGATATCCAGGATTCGCAGGACATAGGGACCCAGGAGGATTCCCCCCACCAGGTAGCCTACCACAATGGGCAGTTTCAGACGCCGGGCCATCTCGGCGAACAGGACCGCTGAGATCCAGATCACACCGATGCGTACCAGGAGCGACGGTTCAAACATGGCGAGTCAGCAAGTCACGTTTGAGGACAACCCCCAGGATCTTGCCCTCGGAGGCCACAGGCAGGCAGTCGGTGGCCAGCTGGTTCATCTGTTCCAGGATTCGGGGGGCGGGGGTGTCGGGGGAGAGGCCACCGTAGGGGATCATCACATCAATGGCCCGGATGAGGTGGCGCGTTTGCTCATCGGTGAACAGGTGCTCCAGATCGGCGCCCCGGACGACGCCGAGCACCCGCCGCTGTTCGTCCACGACGGGCACCGCATGGGCCTGGGCCTTGAGCAACGCCTGGACCACCTGTTCCAGGGTGGCCTCCGAGGGTACCGTAAGAAAGGTGGTCCTCAGGAGGTCGGCCGCCCGGAGATTCTGCAGCGTCGGGGGCTTCCGGAAAACCCGAAGGAGCTTGTGGACCAGCGTGGTGGTCTCAGGTGCCCAGAAGGTTTCCAGAGGGGTGTGGATCACCAGGCTCAGTTCCGACTCAAAGGCCTGTCGCCAGAGGAACACACCGGCAAGGGTCAGCAGCGTCAGGGGCAGGTCCAGCGCGTGGAAGCCGGGGAGGGACCGGTGGACCCACCAGAGCGGAAGGGCTCCCTGAACCAGGGTAAAAAGGGCAAGTGTCCAGGCGACTTCCCGGTCCCGCCCCAGAAAGCCCAGGAAGGTGATCCCGGCACGGATTCCCCCGGCCACCACCCCTGTTCCGAGGAGGCCCCAGGCCAGGGCTTCCCAGGAGACCCATCGCACCTCAAAGAACACCAGACCCAGGAACACCAGGATCGCCGGGTATTCATAGGGGTCCAGGGTGTGCCAGAGGTGCTGGTTCCGGAGGGAGGTGTTGCTGGCCACGGCACCGGCCAGCAGAATGGTGAATCCAGTGCTCAGGTGCAAGAGCCCATAAAGGCCCTGGAGAAAGGCCAGGATGCCCACGGTAAGGAGGACCAGGTAAAACGCCTCGTCCACTTTGGCTTCCAGGTACGCAAACAGCAGACCCAGGACCACCCCCACGAAGCCCGACACCAGCAGGTAGACCACCAGACGTTCCAGGGCTCCGGCCACCCCGGGCTGCTGGAAGGCAAACAGCAGGAGGAACATCAGCGACAGGTGGACATAGGTGCCTACTTGGGCCACCCGGATCATCACCCCGTGGGGACGATCCTCCCGGAGGAAGGCCAGCAACACGATGGGGGCACCGGCCTGGAGGATCAGAGCCAGGGACACCGGATACCGCTCAAAGAAGGGAAACCAGCGAAATACGAAGGCCGTGACCAGGGAGGCCCCCAGAAAGACCAGGGACCAGGTCAGCGTAAACCAGCGGCGCAGGTCCTCCAGGCGCACGCGACCGCCCAGCCGGAAGAGCAACAGGGTCACCAGGAACTCCAGTACCCAGGGGGAGAGAGTAGGTCCCTGGTGCAGGGGGCGCCAGAGGCCGAACAGGGCCGACAGGAGCACCACGACGCCGGCCAGGGAAATCCGCCGGAACCGGCCCAGGTACAGAACCACGGGAAGCACCACCAGCAGGAAGAGCAGCCAGAGGGTCGGCGCCATGCGGGAAACATACGGACCCTCAGAAGGGATGTCAAGAAAGCCTATAGGTTTTGCACTCGCCTCTCTGGAACTCCGACCCCGGGGTTTGCATAATTGTAGGGATGAAGGTGCGGAACCTCGGCGTTCTGGTCCTGTTCGCCGTGGCGATGGCCTACCTGGAGGCCACTGTCGTGGTGTACCTCCGGGAGATCTTTTACCCGGGCCGGCCAGACCTGTTTCCCCTTGCCCCCATGCCCCCACATTTGTACCTGGTGGAACTGGGCCGGGAGGCCGCCACCCTGATCATGCTGGCCACCGTAGCCTGGGCCTCCGCCCGCCAGGGCTGGGCCCGGTTTTTCCGTTTCATGGTGCTCTTCGGCGTGTGGGACCTGTTCTACTACCTCTGGCTCTGGATCCTCCTCCGCTGGCCCCGCAGCCTCCTGGAATGGGATGTCCTCTTCCTGATCCCCATCCCCTGGTTTGGCCCGGTACTCACCCCCGCCCTGGTGGCCCTGCTGCTGGTGGTGGCCGGCTGGACCTACGATCACTGGCTCCAGGAGGGGAAGGAGCCCGTGCTGGATCGGAGGGTACTGGGCCTGGCCGTGGGAGGCGTGCTCCTGGTACTGGCCTCCTTTATGGCGGTGCCTTTCCAGGTGCTGGTCCACCAGGGCCCCGAGGCCTTTCAGGCGTTTGTCCCCCAGAGGTTCCCCTGGGAACTCTACACACCTGGTCTCCTCCTGATGGTCCTGGCCAGCGGGCTCTTCGCCCGGTCCTTCCGACAGGAGGTCCGTTGATCTCGGGGCAACCTGCTGGCCCCTATCCGGATTCCCCTGAACCTCCACAGGGGGCAAGATACGCCAGGACGCGGTCCACCATGGCCCCGGCCTCGCCGAACCGCAGGGACCACAGGGTAATTCGGTCCTGAAATCCCCGGGCCCTCAGGAACCGGGAGATCTGCTTTTCCTGAAGGGTGGCC
>CAZXAO010000092.1:0-6816 GCA_964638465.1 uncultured bacterium
ACACGATGCGGCCGGCGTCGGTCTGCAGGTAAGAGGTCACCACACAGGGCACCGTCTGTCCGATGTACTGGGCTCCGTTTTCCACCACCACCATGGTGCCATCCTCCAGGTAGCCCACGCCCTGGTGGGCCTCCTTGCCCTGTTTCTGGATCTTGACGGTGATCTCCTCGCCGCCGGTGAACCGGGGTTTGAGCACGGTGGATAGTTCGTTGATGTTCAGCACCGGGATGCCCTGGACCTCGGCGAGTTTCTTCAGGTTGTAGTCCACGGTGATGAGTTTGGCGTTGAGGCGGCGGCAGAGTTCCAGGAGTTTGTGGTCCACGGCGCGGCCGGGCACATCCTGCTTGTAGATTTCCACCTGGACGCCGGGCACCTGTTGGAGTTCGCGGAGCACATCCAGGCCGCGGCGGCCCTTGACCCGCCGGGCGTGTTCCTTGGAGTCGGCAATGTGCTGGAGTTCCCGCAGTACGAACCGGGGGACCACCAGTTCGCCCTCCAGAAAGCCCGTTTTGGCCACCTCCAGGAGGCGGCCGTCAATCAGGGCCGAGGTGTCCACCACCTTGGGGGCGATCCGGCGGCTGGACTTCCGGCGGATGAAGATGTCCAGGATGGTGAGTTGTCGGCGGCGCAGGTACACATAGCTACCCACCACATAGATGAGGAACAGGTTGCTGAGGAGGAACACCCAGAGCCGGGCCCGGGCCAGAGGCGTCCACTGGACCAGGACGAAGGCCAGGCCGTTGGCCACCAGCAGGGTGATGGCCAGAGCCAGCAGGATGGAGAGCACTTCCCGGGGCCGGCGGCGGGCCACGGTGTACTCCACAGCGCCGAAGAAGAGGGAGAGGATCAGCGCCCAGAGGAGGGCGTGGGCGGGTTGAAAGCCCAGGGCCAGGAACAGGGCCCGGCCCACCACCACGGTGAGCACAAAGAAGAAAAGCCGATACAGGATCACGAAAACCATCGTTCCAGCAGCTCCTTTACATCGGAAACCTGATGGATTTTAAGGGAGTCCATGTGCCGGGGGGCCTCCTGTGGGGGCACCAGGGCCTGGTGAAATCCCAGGCGATGGGCCTCCCGGAGCCGGGGTTCCAGCAGGGGGATGGGGCGCACTTCGCCGGTGAGTCCCACCTCGCCCAGCACCAGGGTGGCCTCGGGCAGGGCGCGTTTCTTGAGGGACGAGAGCACCGCGGCCACCACGGCCAGGTCGGCCGCCGACTCCCGGATTCGGAGCCCGCCCGCCACATTCAGGAAGACATCGTGTCCCCGAAGGGAGAGGCCCAGCCGGTTTTCCAGAAGGCCCAGCAGCATGGAAAGCCGTTTGGGGTCAAAGCCCGTGGTCACCCGCTGGGGCAGGGTAAAGGGCGTCCGGGCTACCAGGGCCTCAATCTCCACCAGAAACGGCCGTTTGCCCTCCATGAGGGCGGTGACGGCCACGCCGCTCCGGCGACGGAACCCGGTGCTCAGGAAGATGCGGCCCGGGTCCCGAATCTCCTGGAGTCCCTGGCCGGTCATCTCAAACAGGCCGATTTCGTCGGTGCTGCCGTATCGGTTCTTGGTGGCCCGAAGGATGCGGAGGCCGGTGCCGTGTTCCTCCAGGTAGAGCACCACATCCACCATGTGCTCCAGGGCCTTGGGGCCGGCCAGGGTGCCGTCCTTGGTGACATGACCCACGAGGATGACAGCGATGTTCCGGGTTTTGGCCAGCCGGAGCAGGGCAGCGGTGCACTCCCGCACCTGGGCCACACTCCCCGCCACCGAGGGAATCTCCGGCGTGACCAGGGCCTGGATGGAATCCACCAGGAGGAGCCGGGGTTTCAGGGTCTCGGTCAGATCCAGGAGATCCTCCAGGGTGGTGAGGGTGGTGACCTGCACGGTCTCAGCAGCGAGGCCCAGGCGGCGGGCCCGGGCCAGCACCTGTGGCACCGACTCCTCGGCCGAGGCGTACAGCACGGGTTCCACGCCCTCCCGGGCCAGGGCATCGGCCAGTTCCAGGAGCAGGGTGCTCTTGCCCACGCCGGGTTCGCCGCCCAGGAGCACCAGGGAGCCGGGCACCAGGCCGCCTCCCAGCACCCGATCCAGTTCCTGGATGCCGCTGGCCCAGCGGTCCGAAGGTTGGCTCCCGGTCTCCTTGGCCCGTTGCAGGGAGACGACTTCCCGTTCCGGGGGTTCCAGCCAGGCCTGTCGGGCGGAGCCAGATCGGCGGCTGGAGGGTGTCGTTACTCGCACCTCCTGAAGGGTGCCCCAGGCGCCGCACATGGGGCAGCGGCCCATCCAGCGGGTGGTTTCGTACCCACACTGGCTACAGCGATAGCGGATCTCCGCCTTCATACGGGGCTAAAAGATGCTGATGTGGACATAACGCTCCGGGTGTTCCCGGAGGTCTTCCAGCAGGGCTTCCACGGCCTGCAGGGTGGAATCCAGTCGGAAGTACAGGGAGGAGTCCTGCACGAGCCGGCCCAGGGTCCCCGGTCCCTGGCTCAGGAGGCCAAGCAGGGAATCGGCGCGCTGGAGCGTGGCCTCCAGTCGGCGCCCGGTGGAATCCAGACGAACGCGGCCGGCCCTCAGCGTGGAGCGGGTCTCCCGCAGGGTCAGGTTCAGTTCTCCCAGGGTTTTCTGGACCCCCTGGAGGACCTGGCCCAGCTGGCTCTCGGTACCCACGAGGATCTTCCGGAGTTCCACCAGGATGTCGCTCACCAGGAGGATCAGGGAATCGGATTGGGCCACGAATTCGCCCACATCGGCGATCACCCGGCCGATGTCCCGCTGGGTGTACCCCGGGATGGTGGACCACTGGGGCAGGGTGTCCCCGGAGCCCAGGGTCAGGGAGATCCGCATGGTGCCAATGATTCCCTGGCTTTCCACGCGGGCAAAGGCGCCCTGGCGCAGTTTGTAATCCTCCAGCCAGATGACCACGATCACCGAGTCCGGGAAGAGGTGCACATCCTGGATCCTGCCCTTGGGCACGCCCAGGATGGTCACGGGATCGCCCTTGTTGATCCACGAGGCCTCGGTCAGTCGGATCTTGTAAAAGTACTTTTCCCTGGCCCAGCGGAAGCCCTTGAGGTAAAAGTAGCCGCCCAGGAGCAGGGCCAGGGCCAGGGTCACGAAGAGCCCCACCTTGACGGTTTCCCAGCGGTCACCCATGCCGCCTCCTGGTTAGAAGGTGCCCTGGTACCAGAGGCGTTGTCCCTTCCGATCAATCACCACGGCCACGAAGCGGCGGCGCAGGGTTTTGAGGGCCCGTTTCAGGTCGTCCACGGAACGGATCTCCTGGCGGTTCAGGGAGAGGATCACATCGCCAGGCTGGAGCCCAATGCGGGCGAAGGGGCTTCGTGGATCCACGGAGACCACCATCACCCCCTGGGTGGCCTGCAGACCGTACTTCTGCACCAGGGCCGGGGTGATCGGGGCCACCTCCAGGCCGTAGTCCAGTTGGACGCTGGGCACCCGAAACTCGGTGCTCCGGACGGTCACCGTGAAGGTTCGGCCCTTCCGCCACAGGGTCAGGGTGAAGCGTTCGCCGGGCACAAGGGCGTAGGTGAAATCCTCAAAGTCGCCGGTGTTCAGGATCGGCCGGTGGTTGATCTGGAGCAGCAGGTTGCCCTCCTGTACCTTCCGGGCCAGAGGGCCTTCGGGGTCCACGCTGTTGATGAGCACGCCTCCGGTGCCCTCATACCCCAGGCCTTCCCGCAGGGCATCCGTCAGATCCTGCACGGTGATACCCAGGTAGCCCTCCCGGACATGGCCGTATTGAACGATCTCCCGGACGATCTTCATCACCGTGTTGATGGGGATGGCGAAGCCCATGCCCTCGGAACCGCCGCTCTTGGTGATGATGAAGGTGTTCATCCCGATGACCTCACCCAGGCTGTTCACCAGGGGCCCCCCGGAATTCCCGGGGTTGATGGCGGCGTCCGTCTGGATCATGTCGCGGTACAGGCGTTCGGAGCGGCCCTTGAAGTTTCGGTGCAGGGCGGAGATCACGCCGACGGTGACCGTGGGTTCCAGGTCTTCCATGAGGAAGCCAAAGGGGTTGCCGATGGCGATGGCCCATTCGCCGATGAGCAGGTCGTCGGAGTTTCCCAGGGGGGCAACGGGCAGGTGTTCACCGGGGATCCGGAGCACGGCGATGTCCAGTGGGTCGGCTTCGCCCAGGAGTTCGGCGTCAAAGGTGCGGCCATCGGGCAGGGTGACCTTGATCTGGTCGGCGTCGGCCACCACATGGGCGTTGGTGATTACGATCCCGGAGGAGTCCACGATGAACCCGGAGCCCAGGGCATGAACCCGGCGGCGGACATAGGGGGCCGGGAAGAAGTGGCCCCAGAACTCACCGAAGAAGGGGTCTTCAAAGAGGGGGCGGGAGGCGACCACCGTGGAGAGCACGGATACCGAGACCACCGCCGGCGATACCCGTTCGGCGGCGTTGACGATGGCCGTCCGGCGGCTCTGGTCCACCGACGGGCTGGCCACCAGACCCAGCGTCAGGATCCCGGCCACCAGGGGGTTCATTTCCGGCGTTCCTGGACCTTTTTCCAGTCTGCCAGGAACTTCTCCAGGCCGATGTCCGTCAGGGGATGCCGGATCAACTGGCGGATCACCCGGGGCGGGGCCGTGACGATGGGGGCACCCAGACGGGCTGCCTCCAGGACATGCATGGGATGGCGGACCGAGGCCACCAGTACCTCGGTCTCAAAGTCGTAGTGCTCGTAGATCTCCAGGATGTCGGCCACCAGGTTCATCCCGTAGGAGGAGATGTCGTCCAGCCGGCCGATGAAGGGGGACACATACCGGGCTCCCGCCTTGGCGGCGAGAAGGGCCTGCATGGGCGTAAACACCAGGGTCATGTTCACCCGGATCCCTTCCCGGGCTAGGGCCCGGGTGGCCTTCAGGCCGTCCACGGTCGCCGGGATCTTGACCACGATGTGCTCATGGAGACCGGCCAGGTGTTTCCCCTCGCGCACCATGCCCTCCCAGTCGGTGGCGGTCACCTCCGCCGACACGGGCCCCTGCACGAGATCACAGATCCTTTGCAGGATCTCCTCGGGATCGCCTTCCTCCCGGGAGAGCAGGGTGGGGTTGGTGGTCACGCCGTCAATGGCGCCCCAGCTGACGAGTTCTTCCAGGTCCGGCAAATGGGCTGTATCTGCAAAAAGCCGCATGATTCAACCTCCTTCGTGATCGGATTTCGGTTTGGCGTCAGGAACTCCTGCCGCTGCGGTTCAATCGTGCATTATAAACCGCAGGCCGGGGAAACTTCAGGAGCCGGGGTATACGAACCGTTCAAACCAGTGGGCCATCCGCAGGACCCGGAGGTCTTCAAAGGCCGGTGCCAGGAACTGAACACCAAAGGGCAGATGATGGGGCCCCAGGAACCCTCCGGGCACCGAGATGGCCGGAATCCCCGCCAGATTGGCCGAAACCGTGAAGATGTCCAGAAGATACAGGGCCAGGGGATCCTGCTTTTCCCCGATCTTCGGGGGCAGGCTCGGCGCCGTGGGCGTCAGGATCAGGTCCACCTGCTGGAAAGCCTCCTGAAAGTCTCGCTGGATCAAACGACGAACCCGCAGGGCCCGGCCGTAGTACTCCTCATGATAGCCGGCCGAGAGGGCGAAGGTGCCCAGGAGGATCCGGCGCTTGACCTCTGGACCGAACCCCTGACTCCGGGTTTTGCGGTACATCTCCTCCAGGTCCCGATAGTCCTCGGCCCGGTAACCGTAGCGAACTCCGTCGTAGCGAGCCAGGTTGGACGAGGCCTCAGCCGTGGCCACAAGGTAATAGACCTGCACGGCGTACCGGCTGTGGGGCAGGTGGACCTCCCGCACCGAAAAACCTTCGTGTTCCAGACGATTCACATACCGGTGGATCTCGTTCCGGATCCGGGGATCCAGTCCCTCGGCCTCCAGGTATTCCACCGGGATCCCCAGGGTGTATCGGGTGCGTTCCCAGCCCGGTTCAAAGACCTCGGAGACTCTGGGAGCAGGAAGGTCCAGGGAGGTGGAGTCCCGGGGGTCGTGCCCGCCAAGGGCCTCAAAGAGCACGGCGGCATCGCGCACATCCCGGGTGAGAAAGCCGATCTGGTCCAGGGACGAGGCAAAGGCCACGAGACCGTACCGGCTCAGGCGTCCGTAGGTAGGCTTGAACCCCACGGTGTGGGTATAGGCGGCGGGGAGCCGTACGGAGCCTCCGGTGTCCGAGCCTAAGGCGGCTACGGCCTCGCCGGCCGCCACGGCAGCCGCGGAGCCCGAGGAGGACCCGCCGGGTACGAAGTCGGGGTTGTGGGGGTTCCGGGTGGGGCCAAAGAAGGAGTACTCGCCCGAGGATCCCATGGCGAACTCGTCCAGGTTGGTCTTGCCGATGACGATGCCGTGATGCTGGAGCAGGCGTTCTACCACGGTGGCGTTGTAGGGTGACTTGAAGCCCAGAAGAATGCGGGAACCGCAGGTGGTATCAAAACCCTGGACCACGATGTTGTCCTTGACGGCGATGGGGATACCATAGAGCAGACCCCGGTCCTCCGGGGGCAGATCTTCCAGTTCTACCGCCCGGCGTCGGGCCTCTTCGGCGAAGACATCAATGTAGGCGTTCAGGGTCTCTTCGCGTTCTTCAATGCGTTCCAGGACATCGTTGACGATGTCCAGGGGGCGGATCTCGTTTCGCCGTAACAGGTCCTGAAGGTCGTGGAGGGGTTTCTCTGCGAGGTGCATAGGCTAATGGTACGCCGAGGGCCGGGAGGGCTCAAGGGCGTTCGGCGGTAGAGAGGCCGGCGGTGCGGCGGGGCGGACGCCCCGCCGCACCGCCGGCGACCTGCTCACGGGA
>CAZXAO010000093.1:0-6813 GCA_964638465.1 uncultured bacterium
AGACCGGCTGGCCCTGGGCCCGGATTTCGCGTTGCCACATCTCTTCCACCAGATGGACCACCTCCAACGGCAGGGGCACATAGTGGAGCTCCCGGGCCACTTTGGCGCCCTCCCGGTAAGCCCAATCAAAGAACTTCAGAAGGGCCTGGACCTTGTGGCGATCCGGCTGTTCCCGATGGAGCAGGATGAAGGAAGCCCCGGTGATGGGCCAGCTCTCCTCCCCCGGAGGGTTGGTGAGCACCACATAGAAGCCAGGGCTGTGGGCCCAGTCGGCGTGGCTTGCTGCGGCCTGAAAACTCTCTATGCTGGCCACCACGAACTGGCCGGCGGCGTTCTGGAGTTTCACGGGCACCAGGTCCGTCTGCACGGCGTAGGTGTACTCCACATAGCCGATGGCCCCCGGGGTTTGCTGGACAAAGGCGGCCACGCCCTCGTTCCCCTTGCCACCGATGCCGGTGGGCCAGTGCACGGCCTTGCCCGTACCCACCTGGTTTTTCCAGGTTTCGGAAACCTGCGAGAGGTAGTGGGTGAAGATCCAGGTGGTGCCGGAGCCATCGGCCCGGTGCACGACAGTGATCGGCTGGTCGGGCAGAACGAGGTCCGGGTTGACCGCCTGCAGGTCGGGATGATTCCACCGCTGGATCTCGCCCAGGAAGATCCGGGCCAGCAGCTCTGGGGTCAGTTTGAGTTCGTTGGGGCCGATGCCCTTCAGGTTCACCACGGGTACCACCCCTCCGATCACCATGGGAAACTGTACGAGTCCGGCTGCTTCCAGTTCCTCCGGTGAGAGGGGGGCATCCGAGGCACCGAAGTCCACGGTGTGGGCCTTGATCTGGGCGATGCCGCCCCCCGAACCAATGGACTGGTAGTTGATCTCCACGCCGGTCTTCTGGGCGTACAGGTAGGCCCACTGGGCATACAGCGGATAAGGGAAGGTGGCCCCAGCCCCCTGGATCCGGAGTTTTTCCTGACCGGAACAGGAGAGGGCTCCCAGGACCAGCACCCCTCCCACGAGACGCCACCAGGCACGCGGCAACCGAAGGGTGACCATAGAGCCTCCTTGTTCGGGCTTCAATTATCCAGGATGAGCGATGGGGTGCTGCACGACCCGTAGCCACCTGGAAGCACCCCGGTACACGCGGGGGACCCGGAGATGGATGTTGGTGAGCACTTCGTAGGGAATGGTCCCTGCCCACCGGGCCACTTCCTCCACGGTAATGCACTCGGAGCCCTGGCACCCGATGAGCACCACCTCGTCGCCATTGTAGGCCGTGTCCCAGCCGATGTTGACCATCATCTGGTCCATGCAGACGGCACCCACCTGCGGATAGCGTCGTCCCCGGATCAGCACCTGGGCGCGGTTGGAGAGGGCCCGGAAGTAGCCGTCCCCGTAGCCCACGGGAACGGTGACCACACGGCACAGCCGGTCCGGCTTCCAGGTCCAGCCGTAGCTCACGCCCCGGCCCGGTGGGACCACCTTGAAGAACACCACGCGGGACCGCCAGCTGAGGGCAGGTTTCACGGGCAAACGACGGGGAACCTGGGGCGAGGGGTACACGCCGTAAAGCAGAATCCCCGGCCGCACCAGGTCCAGGTGGCTCTCCGGAAACCGAACGAGGGCTGCGGAATTGGCGATGTGCCTGAGGGGCACGGGCACGCTTCGGCGTTCAAAGAACTCCACGGCCTTCAGGAATCGCTCCAGTTGCCAGAGGGTGGGAGTGGGGTCCTCCTGGTCAGCATTGGCGAAGTGGGAGTACACGCCCTCCACCTGGACATACCGACACCGCAGGGCGATTTCCAGGAACTTTTCAGCGTTCTCGGCGTGGACCCCGATGCGTTCCATCCCGGTGTCAATCTTCAGGTGGACCCGGGCTTGCCGTCCCACTGCCCGGGCAGCCTCGTTGATCTGCTGGAGTTTGTCCACCGAGGAGGCGGTGAGGGTGAGATCGTACTGAAGGAACAGGGGGATACGGCTGCCCAGGATCCCGCCGAGTACGAGAATAGGGGTTCGGATGCCGGCCCGTCGGAGCAGAATCCCCTCTTCCAGGACCGCCACGCCGAAGTAATCCACGCCCAGGGCTTCCAGCAGCCGGGCCACGGGCACGAGACCGTGGCCGTAGGCATTGGCCTTCAGGATGGCCATCACCCGGGCAGGATGCACCCATTGGCGGATCTCGCGGAAGTTGTGGACCAGGGCATCCAGGTCCACGACCACCTGGGTGGGACGGGCCACCCCTGGCTCCTGGGGACCCAGGGGCGAGAGCACGAACTCATCGGATGCCATGACGACAGGGAATTGTAGAGGGGAAGCCATGGTGGAGGCGGGGGGAATCGAACCCCCGTCCGAAGGCCGAGACCCTGAAGGCCCTACAGGCTTAGCCCGTCTTACGGACTTCCGTTCCCCCCGACGGGCAGGGTCGGGAACGGAAGACCCGGCCCTGGGGTTCGCTCCCGGGGCCGACCGGGGAAGCCCCGGGGGCTATCTCCGGGGTATGACGCCACACCCTTCGGGCCGGAGAACCCCGAAGGGGGACGCGCTGCCCTTTTGACTTAGGCAGCGAGAGCGTAGCTGTTGTTGGCAGCTCTTTGATGCCGATGGGTGACGGGGCTCGGCACCCCGGCCTGCGCCTCCAGAGCCTCTCTGACCTCCGTCGAATCCGTACGCCCCCACTTGTCAAAGATCCGTGTTGCTCCTTATAGATACGCGACCGAGGACGCTCTGTCAACTCGGTTTCTGGCCTTCCAGGCCGTATACTCCACAGCCGCACCCATGAGCCTGCACCGCGATACCCTGGTGGTGACCATTGAAAAGATCGTGCCCCGGGGCCAGGGCCTGGCCCGGGTGGACGGCTACACCCTTTTCGTCCCCGGCGCCCTCCCCGGTGAGCGCGTTCGGGTCCGGATCACGGAACGCAAACGCGATTACGCCCGGGCCGAGATCCTGGACCTCCTGGAACCCTCCCCCCACCGTACCGAACCCCTGTGCCCGGTCTTTCCCCGCTGCGGCGGCTGCCAGTGGCAGATGGTGGACTACCCCTATCAATTGCAACTCAAGGCCGACATCCTGCGCGACGCCTTCCAGCGGGTGGCCCATCTGGAGATCCTGCCCCTGGCCCCCGTGCGGCCTTCGCCCACCATCTGGCACTACCGCAACAAACTCCAGATGCCCGTGAAACGCATCCGGGGGCGGTTCCTCATGGGGTTCTACGAAGAGGGAACCCACTATGTGGTGGACCTGGACCACTGTCCGGTGGCCGAGGAACGCCTGGACCACCTGATCAAACCCCTCAAGGACCTGCTGGCCGCCGAACCCATCACCGTTTACGACGAGACGCGCCACTTCGGCCGGCTCCGCCATGTCATCCTGCGGACCGGCACCCACACGGGCGAGGTCCTGGTGGTTCTGGTCACCAAGGACTGGTCCATCTCCCGCACCCTGGCGGATAAGATCGTGGCCCTGGACCCCCGGCATATCATTGGCATCGCCGAGAACCGCAACCCGGAGCGGACGAACCGCATCCTGGGCCAGGAAACCCGCCGTGTATTGGGCAACCCCTACTACCTGGAGCGGGTGCTGGATCGGGTGTTTCGGGTGTCCGCCCCCTCCTTTTTCCAGGTGAACACCCGCCAGCTGGAGGAAATCCTCCGGTTCCTGCGATCCCGGCTGGCGGAGGAAGAGATCACCACCCTGGTGGATGCCTATGCGGGGGTGGGCGTCTTTGCCATTGGCCTGAGCGACCTGGCCCGCCGTGTGGTGGGCATAGAGGTGGTAGGGCCGGCCGTGGTGGACGCCCAGGAGAATGTGGAACGCAACGAGGCCTGGAATGTGGAGTTCATTGAGGGACGCGCCGAGGATGTGCTGCTCACCGTGGAGGACATGGAGGTCCTCCTGGTGGATCCCCCCCGAAAGGGCCTGGATCCCTATGTGCTCCAGGCCCTTGAACTCCGGAAACCCCGAAAAATCCTGTACCTTTCCTGTAATCCCGTCACCCTGGCCCGGGACACCCGGAACCTCGTGGCCCTGGGCTATGACCTTCAAGAACTCCAGCCCTTTGACCTGTTCCCCCACACCTTCCATGTGGAAACCCTGGCGGTGTTTGAGCGGTAAAAAAGGGGCCGGAGGTTCTCCGGCCCCTGGTTCGCTTCTTCGGGTTGCCGATTCTATCGCAGGTGGAAGAACTTGGCGTGTTCCACGCCGTGGGGCATTTGAAGTTGTACCAGGTACACGCCCGTGGCCCGGTTCCGCAGGTCCAGATCCACCATCAGGGTTCCCTGGGTTCTCTGGCCCCAGGCCATCTCCGTGACCTGTCGGCCTGAGGTGTCAAACACCCGCAGGACCACCGGTCCCGGTGAGGGGAGGGTAAAACTCACCCGTTCCCGACCGTTTCCGAGGGGGAGGACCCGCAGGTGCGAGGCTTCGGTCCAGGTCTCCCGTTCCTTGACCGCAATGGGGAACCCGGCCCGCCACAGGATCACATCCCCATTGCAGAGGGAGGCCTGGTCGTAGGAGTACTGCAGGCCGTCGGTGCCGTCGGTATTCTCAATGCCCACGGTGGCCGACTTCGCCGAGTCGCTCCCGGTCGCAGGGTCATTGCACACTACCTCGTACACATAGGCAAAGGAGTCGCCGGCGGCCTCGTAGATCTGCAATTCAAAGGTAAAGTAGCCGGAACTGGCGACATCACTCTCGTAACGCCCCACGCTGTCCCATTCAATCACGAAGGTTCGCTCGGGCGCACTGCCATAGGTGGCCGTGTCCACCCGTCCGTTGTATCGGAGGTCCAGGTCGTCCCAGAACACATAGAAGGCGTTGTTGGGTTCCGTGGTGCCCGTGCTGGGAATGGCCGAGTTGGACCAGTCCAGGAGCCCGTAGTTGTTAAAGGTGGCAAACCCCTCGGTGGTGATGTAGAGGGAGTCGTAGGAAATGCCGTAGAAGGTTACGGGGAAGGGCAGTCGGATCTTCACATAGCTCCGTTCTTCACCAGCCAGGAGACTGCCCGCCGATGAGGGATTCAGGTCGGCAGGCGGGGTCCAGCCCGGCTGATCGGAATGCACCCAGTAGTGGCCGTAGTCGTCCGGCCCTCCCACGCCCTGCGGGTAATGAGGGGACCACACGATGGCGTCGCCGTTGCCGAGGGACGCTTCGTTGTAAGAGTACTGCAGGCCGTCGGTGCCGTCGGTGTTCTCAATGCCCACGGTGGCCGACTTCGCCGAGTCCCCCTCTGTTGGTGGGGTGTTGGTGAGGTCCTGGTACAAATAGGCAAAGGAATCGGGCCCGGACTCATAGAGTTGCAGTTCAAAGGTGAAGTACCCGGAGCTGGGACCTGCGGGGTCGTAACGCCCCACGCTGTCCCACTCCATCACGAAGATTCGGTTGGGGGAGATCCCATAGGTGGCCGTGTCCACCCGGCCGTTGTATCGGAGGTCCAGGTTGTCCCAGAACACATAGAAGGCGTTGTTGGGTTCCGTGGTGCCCGTGCTGGGAATGGCCGAGTTGGCTCCGTCCATCAACCCATAAGTGTTGAAACTGGCAAATCCCTCCGTGGAAATGTGAATTTGCTGGAAGGTGTCCCCATAGAAGACCACGGGGAACGGAAGGTCAATGAGCACAGAAGTCTGTTCCTGCCCGCTCAACAGACTGCCGGCGGCCGAGGGGTCCCGATAGGTGGGAGGAGTCCAGTTGGGTTCGTTGGAATCCTTCCAGAAGTGACCGAAGTTATCGGGCCCGCCAACACCGGTGAGGTGAACCCCTTCCTGCGGCCCGGACGCAACACCATAGCCCACCAGGGCCATGATCACCCACATTTTCTGCCACATAGATCACCTCCTGGTTAAAAATCCTTACATATGGCAGATGCACGAAGAGCATACAGGTCTTATGAGGCCTTTGCAAGTCCCGGTCTGAAACTTGATTTTTTTGTTGTCCCCCAGGGGTTTGCGGGAATTCCCGGAAACGGCGTTATAATATGCCGAAAAGGGCACCTTTGGCCCGGATGGGAGGTGTACTATGGATCTAACCGGGATCCGCCAGAAATTTGAGCAGTGGCTCCAGAAACGCAAAGCCTTCAAGGACCAGAAACCCCGGTACCAGACCATCTCCGGCCTGGAAATCAAAGACCTCTACACGCCCCTGGACATCCAGAACCTGGATTACCTCCGCGACCTGGGCTTCCCCGGCGAATACCCCTTCACCCGGGGGGTGTACCCCAACATGTACCGGGGCAAGATCTGGACCATCCGGCAGTTTGCCGGCTTCGGCCGGGCCCGGGACACCAACCGCCGCTTCAAATTCCTGCTGGAAAAGGGGCAAACCGGCCTTTCCACGGCCTTTGACATGCCCACCCTGATGGGCTACGACTCGGACCATCCCCTGGCTGAAGGCGAGGTGGGCCGCGAGGGCGTGGCCGTGGACACCCTGGCGGACTTTGAGATCCTGTTTGACGGCATTCGTCTGGACCAGGTGTCCACCTCGTTCACCATCAACGCCCCGGCCTTCATCATCTACGCCATGTACATCGCCATTGGCGAGAAACAGGGCGTGCCCTCGCACAAACTCCGGGGCACCATCCAGAACGACATCCTCAAAGAGTACCACGCCCAGAACGAGTGGATCTTCCCGCCCGAGCCCTCCATCAAACTCATCACCGACATCTTTGCCTTCTCGGCCCAGCACACGCCCAAGTTCAACACCATTTCCATCTCCGGGTACCACATCCGCGAGGCCGGGTCCACCGCCGTTCAGGAGCTGGCCTTCACCCTGGCCGACGGCTTCGCCTACGTGGAGGCCGGGATCCGGGCCGGCCTGGGGCTGGC
>CAZXAO010000094.1:0-6777 GCA_964638465.1 uncultured bacterium
AACGCGCCACCCTGGAAGAGGTGTTCCTGAACCTGACCACCGAGGAGGCAACGGCATGAGGGGCACCTGGACGGTGTTCAAAAAGGAATTCCTGGGGTTCTTTACCTCGCCCACGGGGTACATCTACCTGGTGGTGTTCCTGGTGCTCACCCAGTGGCTCTTCTTCCGTGGCTTTTTCGTGATCGGCCAGGCTTCCCTGCGGGGCTATTTCTCCCTGTTGCCCTGGGTGTTCCTGCTCTTCATCCCGGCCATCACCATGCGGTCCTGGGCAGAGGAACGGCGAACCGGTACCCTGGAAATCCTGATGACCCTGCCCCTTCGGGATCCTGAGATCCTGGCAGGGAAATTCCTGGCCGGTTTCGCCTTCGTTCTGCTCTCCCTGGCCCTGACCCTGCCCCTGCCCATCTCCGTCTCCCTGATCGGGAACCTGGATTGGGGTCAGGTCCTGGCCAGTTACCTCGGAGCGCTGTTCCTGGCAGGCGCTTACCTGGCCATCGGCCTCTTTGCTTCCGCCATCAGTATGAACCAGATCGTGGCCTTCCTGCTGGGCGCTGTGTTCGTCTTCCTTTTCTTCCTGGTGGGGATGGACTGGGTGCTCGTGACCTTTCCCCCCGGTGTGGCGGCCGTGCTCCAGTACTTCGGCCTGGGGTACCACTTTGAGAGCATCGCCCGGGGGGTGCTGGACTTCCGGGATGTCCTCTACTACCTCTCGGTGATGGCCGTGTTCCTCTACCTGAACCTCCGGAGTATGGAAATCTGGCGGCTGGGAGGCTAATCCCATGAGCACGAGGAAACAGAGCCTTCGTCGGAGCTCCTGGATCCTGGGGCTCCTCTTTGTGGGCATCGTGATCCTGGTCAACGGCCTGGTGTGGCGCCTACCCCTGCGGGTGGACCTCACCCAGGAGAAACTCTACACCCTGTCCCCTGCCACCAAACGCATCCTGCAGAACCTGGACGACCTGGTGACGGTCCGGGTGTACTTCTCCAGCAAACTCCCACCCAACCTGGTGGTGCTCAGGGATGAGATCCGGGACCTTCTGGACGAGTACCGCACCTATGCCCGCGGGAACCTCCAGGTGGAATGGGTGGATCCCCTGAAGGATCCGACGGTGGAACGTGAGGCCCAGCGGCTGGGCATCGTGCCCGTCCAGGTGAATGTGCTGCAAAAGGACAAGGTGGAGGTGGTCAAGGCCTACATGGGCATGGTGTTCCTGTACGGCGACCGGAAGGAAACGATCCCCGTGGTGAACGATGTGTCCAATCTGGAGTACGAGATCACGGCCGCTATCCTGAAGGTCACCCAGGGGATCCAGAAGACCGTGGGCGTGCTGCTGCCTGAGAACCTTTCCCTGGACCGGGACTTCTACGAGGTGCGAACGGAACTGGGCAAACAGTACAACCTGCGGACCCTGAAACCGGGCCAGAAGATCCAGAATGTGGACCTATTGATCGTGGTGGACGGTCAGGGCTTCACCCGCCAGGATGCCGAGAACATTGACGCTTTCGTGCAGCAGGGGGGCAATGTCCTGTTCCTTCTGGATCCTGTGCAGATTGAAGAACCTCTCACCGCGCGGGTGAACGATACGCCCCTCCTGGACCTCCTGGAGCACTACGGCGTCCGGCTGAACCACGACCTGGTGCTGGATGTCTCCAACGAGATCGCTCCCTTTGCCCGGGGTTTCGTGCGCTTCTTCGTGCCCTATCCCTACTGGGTGAAGATTACCCGTGCCGGCTTCAATCCTCACCTGCCCCCGGTGCGGCAGCTGGAATCCCTGGTCATGCCCTGGACCTCCTCGGTGGAGTTCCTGGGCGATACCACGGACACCCTGATCCGCTTTGACTACCTGGCCCGGACCACCCAGAAGGCCTGGCACAGCACGGGCTTCTTTAATCTGGATCCCCAGTCCCTGCGGCCCCCGCGGCCCGAAGCCCGCCGGTCCTTCGTGGTGGCGGCCCTGCTCACGGGTCATTTCCCCCGTTACCTTGCGGATACCACCGCAGGGGATACCACCACGCCTACCCGGAGCCCCCTCACCCACCTGGTGATCACCGGTACCTCCCGATTCGCCCGGAGCACCTTTGTGCAGAGTTTTCCGGAGAACCTCACCTTCTTCATGAACCTGGTGGACTACCTGGGCCTCAGCGAGGATCTGATTGCCATTCGGTCCAAGGGCATCACAGATCGGCCGCTGAAGCCCCTGACCGAGGTCCAGAAGAACCTCTTTAAGTTCCTCAACATTTATGCCGTGCCCGCCCTGCTCGTGATCCTGGGTCTGGTGGTGCTGATTCGTCGGAGAAGGGAGGAAAAGGAATGAACCGGCGGATCGTTACCCTGGCTGCCGTTTTCATCGTTCTGCTGCTGGTGTATGTGGTCCGGTGGCTGGCCGGATCCTCCACGAGCCACCGGGCCTCGGGCTTCGTGCTGGAAAACCTGGATCCGGCCGCCGTCGCCGAGATCGTGGTAACCCATCAGCAGGACACCCTGCACCTGGTCAAACGCCAGGACACCTGGCTTGTGGAGGTGGACTCTGCGGTGTATCGGCCGGCCTCCGAGAACCGCATCCGTACCTGGCTCAAAACCATGAGCGAGGCCCGCTACCTGAAGATCTCGCAGAACCCCGAAAAACTGGACCTCTTCCAGGTGACCGACGAGAAGGGGATCCGGGTACGGTATCTGGATCACCGGGGCCGCGTGCTTGCTGACTTCTATGTGGGCAAAATGGGGCCGGATTTTACCACCAGCTATGTGCGGGCGGCGAACGAGAACACCGTTTATCTGGCGGAACCCGGCTTTCGCAATGTGTTCCCCACGCGGGTGGAGGCCTGGCGGGAACGCCGGCTCCTGCCCGGGGTCAAACCCGAAGAGGTGGTCTACCTGAAACTCGTGGACCACGAAGCCGGAGACACCCTGGTGCTGGTTCGGGACACCCTGGGCTGGCACGCCCGGGGCGCTGAGGCCACTGACACCCTGGCCGCCCGGCGACTCGTGCGGCATGTGGCCATGATGACCGCCATCGGCTTCGCGGATACGGTGTCGGTGGAGGATGCCGGGCTCACCGCACCCCGCAGGGCACTGGAGGTGTCCACCCGCGAGGGTACGGTGTATCGGATCCAGATCGGGAACCTGACCCCCAACGGTCGGGGGGTTTACGCCCGGCGGGAGGGCCAGGAAGGCATCGTGATCCTCAGCAAGTACATGGACGACCAGCTGGCACAGCTCCCGCAGAAGATCCGGAAGAGCACCACCTCCAACACCCCTTCCTCCTCCGGCTAACCCCTGGCCTCCCGGGGAAGCCTCTAAGAGGAGGAATTCCGGGGCGCGGGGTCCTGGGGGTGCTGGAGCATTTCATAGGCTTTTCGCAGGACCTCGCGCTCGCTTTTGTAGGAGAGTTTTTCCAGGGCGTCCTCAATGGGGAGCCAGAGCACCTCGTCCACCTCAGCATCGTGGCGGGAGGGATCGCCGCCCCTGTACTGCATCAGGTAGAAGTACACAACCTTGTGGTGCCGCACCTTTTCACCCTTCTCGCGCCAGTAGTACCAGTAATCAATCTTGTCCAAGAAGGCCCGGGGTGCCACCTGGAGGCCGGTTTCCTCCTGCACCTCCCGAACGGCGGTCTCCAGGGTCTTTTCCCCCTTTTCCACCAGGCCCTTGGGCAGGGCCAGCCGATCGCGTACCCGGATGACCGCCACCCAGATCCGACCGTCGGGATCCCGGCGATAGACGACGCCGCCCGCAGAGACATGGAATTCGGTCCTCATCGTCCCTTCCCTTGCCAGAGGCGTGCAGGTCGTTCCACGCCCAGAAGCAGGGTTAGCAGGATGAATCCCCCGAAGTATAGAGCCGCAGAGGCGGGTAGGCCCAGCCAGGGGGAGAGGGGCGGGAGCCAGACCAGGGGGAGGAGGGGCAGCAGGGCGGCCCCCAGCAGCCGGAGGGTCCACCGGCCCGCCAAGTCGGGCAGGCGTACCCGACGGCACCGGGCGGCCATGAGCACCAGGGCCTGCACCGTGGTGGCCAGAGAGGTGGCCAGGGCCAGGCCCGGGAAGTCCAGAACCCTGGGCAGGGTCAGGGCCAGCAGCACATTGGTGGCTGCTCCCAGGGCGAAGGCCACATTGGGCCAGAAGACCTCGGAGCGGGCGAAGAAGACATTGAGGTTCACCCGGACGAGGCCATAGGGCACCACATTGAGCAGGTAGAACACCAGGGCCTGGGTCACCGCCCAGGTGGCCTGGGCGGTGAAGTGGCCCCTCTGGTACACCAGGGCCACCAGGTCGTGGGCTTCCCACAGGAAGAAGAGGGTCACCGGCACCGACAGGAAGAGCACACCCCGGAGGGCCCGCCAGAGCTCCCGTTGAAAGGCTTCCGGTTGCTCGGTCTGGCGAGCGAGTTCCGGCAGGGATACCGTGGCCACGCCCACGGCGAAGGGGGCAATGGGCAGGTGCATCAGGCGGAAGGCGTAGCTCAGGTAGGACACCGATCCCTCCACCAGAAAGGAGGCCACCAGCGTGTTGACGACCAGGGTCAGGCGACTCAGGGCGGTGCTGAGGACCACGGGGCCCAGGAGCCGGCGGAGGTCCCGGAGCAGCGGTTCCCGGAGGTCTGGGGGTTGCCAGCGAAGGCCCAGTCGGCGGAGCAGGGGGGCCTGCACGCCGGCCTGCAGCAGGCCTCCTACGAGCACGCCCCCAGCCACCCACAGGAGGCCCTGGCGGGCCCCCGCGTGGAGGTAGGCGGCCAGACCGATGGCCCCCAGGACCCCCAGATTAAAAAAGGCGGGCGACAGGGCCGGCCAGAAGAAGCGCCGCAGGGCGTTCAGGGTGGCTCCGAATACGGCCGCCAGGGATACGAGTACCAGGTACGGGAACATCCAGCGGGTCAGATGCACCGTGAGGGCAAACTTTTCCGGGATCTCGCGGAACCCATAGGCCGTGAGGCTCACCCAGAAGGGGGCCAGGAGGATCCCCAAGAGGGCCAGGAGCGCGGCAGTACCACTGAAGAGGACCAGGGTTGTTGCGAACAGCCGGTGGCTCCGCCGGGGGTCCTTCAGGGTTTTGACGAACACGGGCACGAAGGCCGTTTGCATGGCGTTTTCCGCCAGCACATCCCGCAGGTAATTGGGGATCCGAAAGGCCACATAGAAGACATCCGAGTACCGGCCTGCACCCAGGAGATAGGCGATCCCGGCCTCGCGCAGTAGCCCCAAGATGCGGCTCACCAGGGTGGCACTTGCGAAGGAGAACACGGACCGGTACCGCATGGATCAGAATTCCTTCAGGAACAGGGCGCGCAGGGCCTGGTCCACCACATCCTCCACGGCCTCCTGGATCCCTTCCTCCTCGGTTTGTTTGTCCACCTGATAGGTGCCCCGGCCCGTGTAGGTGCGGGGGTCCAGGTAAAAGGCCTTTTCCTGGCGGTCGTAGAACCCGATTTCCACCCGGAGGGTAATCCGATAACTGATCACGCGGCCGGCGTCGTCGTGTTCAAAGGGCGTGCGGTCGTAGCCCTTGACCGTACCCTGGATCTCCAGGGCCGCCTGGCCCTCGGGCACCACCTCCAGTCGGCCGTCTGCCCGGATGGCGTCCACAAAGGCCCGGGTGACCTGTTCCTCCAGGCCATAGCGGAGGGTCTGGTTCTGGAAGACCGGCACGCTCACGCGCCGCAGTCGGCCCGGGAAGAACCCGGAAAAGGAGTACACGCAGGCGGAGGTTAGAACCGCCAGGGCGAGGTGGGCAAGCATGCCCCGATGCAGGAACCGGAACATCCGGAAACGCCCGGGGGATCTTCGGGATGCATTGTCGGCCATACGCCTTCCGATTATACTTTACCCCCGATGACCGAAACAAGCCAGCAGCCTCCGGCTTCCAGCCCGGGAGGATCCCGACTCAAGCGTCAGATTGAGGGCATCATCTGGACGGTCTTCGTGGTGCTCCTGATCCGGGCCTTCGTGGTCCAGGCGTACACCATCCCCTCGGCCTCCATGGAGGACACCCTGTTGCCCGGCGACTTCGTGCTGGTGGCCAAGTTCCTGTACGGCGTGGAAATTCCCTACACCCATGTGCGGTTCCTGGACTTTTACAAACCTCATCGCAAGGAGATCGTGGTCTTCCCCTTTCCCCTGGATCCCCGGAAGGACTTCGTGAAGCGGTGTGTGGCCGTGGCCGGTGACACGGTACAGATCGTGCACAAGAAACTCTTTATCAACGGCAAGCCCGTTGAGGAGCCCTATGCAAAGCACAAGGATTCCCGGGAATACCCACCCGTGTTCACGCCCCAGGACACCATCGCCCTGAAGGAGTACACCCAGGCCTGGATCCAGCGACAGTACCTGCGGAACCCCGGGGTGCGCGACAACTTCGGGCCCGTGGTGGTCCCCAAGGGCCACATCTTTGTGATGGGAGACAACCGGGACTACTCCCTGGATTCCCGGTTCTGGGGGCCCTTGCCCGTGAAACTCGTTAAGGGCCGGCCCTTCATCATCTACTTTTCCTGGAACCCCGAGCCGCCGCTCCGCCAGTTCTGGCGGAAAATCCGATGGCGGCGGCTCCTGAAGATCGTCTTCTGGTCTTAGGGATGGCTACTTCACCGCGTTCCCGGGTGGAAATCCAGGGCTTTGAAGCCCGTCACTACGATACCCTGATGGCCGTGCTCACCCTGGGGGGATACCAAAGGATGCTCAGGGATGCGGTGGCCCGGATGGATCTGCGGCCGGACCATCGGGTGCTGGAGTTCGGCTGCGGGCCGGGCATTGCTGCCTGTCCCATCGCCGAGGCCCTTGGACCCGA
>CAZXAO010000095.1:0-6679 GCA_964638465.1 uncultured bacterium
CGTGATCAGCGAGTAGGGGCCCACCGCCCGGGCGTGCACCTTGTCCTCCACCATGTGAATGAGCTTCATCATGTAGATGTACCCTACCGTCACCGGGTACGCCAGGCGTTCGCCCGTACGGCCGTCCCGGACCCAGACCTTGCCGTCCGGGCTCAGGCCGGCCTCCTCCAGTTCCCGACGGATCTCCTCGGTGGAGAACCCTTCAAAGGCCGGTGTGGCATAGTAAACGCCCTTCTCCTTGGCGGCCCAGCCCAGGATGGTCTCCAGGATCTGCCCCACATTCATCCGGGAGGGCACACCCAACGGGTTCAATACGATGTCCACGGGCGTTCCATCCTCCAGGAAGGGCATGTCCTCGGCCGGGGCGATCCGGGCTACCACACCCTTGTTGCCGTGACGGCCGGCCAGCTTGTCGCCCACCTGGAGTTTCCGCTTCTGGGCCACATACACCTTGATCAACTGGATCACGCCCGGGGGCAACTCGTCTCCCCGCTGGATCCGGTCCCGTTCCCGTCGGACCCGCTCTTCCAGGTTCTGGAGGATCTCCCGGGCCCGCTCCAGCAGGGCAAACACCCTCTGCTGCCGTTCCTTGTCAGAGATCAGGGTTTCCGGCAACTGGATCTGCAGGGGGTCCAGGGTCTCCAGGATTCGGGCGGTGAGCCGGGTGCCCGCAGGCACCACCACATTACCCTCCGCGTCCAGGATGTCTCCGCGGAGTTTAAAGTTCTTCAGGAGTTCCACGAACCGCTGCCGCAACCCCTCCCGCAGGTTCCGACGGGCGAAGGCCGTCTCGCGTTCCAGTTTTTCCAGCCGCTCCCGCACCACCTTCTTGAACAGGGGATCGTGGTCCCGCTTGCGGGAAAGCACCACCACATCCACCACCACACCCTCCACACCGGGCGGCACCCGCAGGGAGGTGTCCTTCACATCCTTGGCCTTTTCGGAGAAGATGGCGTAGATGAGCTTCTCCTCGGGCAACAGCTCCCGCTCGCCCTTGGGCGAAATCTTCCCCACCAGGATGTCGTCCGGACCCACCTCGGCCCCTACCCGCACGATGCCGTATTCATCCAGGTTTTTTACCACCTCGTCGCTGACATTAGGCAGGTCGCGGGTGACCTCCTCGGGCCCGAGTTTCGTCTCCCGTACTTCCACCTTGTATTCCAGGATGTGGATGGAGGTGAAAAGGTCCTCCTTGAGCACCCGCTCGGAGACCACAATGGCGTCCTCAAAGTTGTACCCGAAGTAGGGCACAAAGGCCACCAGCAGGTTCTTGCCCAGGGCCAGCTCTCCCTCCCGGGTGGCCGGGCCGTCGGCAATGACATCCCCGCGTTCCACCCGGTCTCCGGGCTTTACCAGGGGCTTCTGGTGGACACTGGTGTTCTGGTTGGACCGTTCAAACTTCTTGAGCTCGTAGATGTCCAGTCGTCCCCTCAAGGGGTCCAGTTCGTCTTCCACGGCCTCGGTGGTTTCAATCACGATCCGGCGGGCGTCCACCTCCTTCACGATGCCCGCCCGCTGAGCCACCAGGGCTGCTCCGGAGTTGACCGCGATCTTGTGCTCCAGACCGGTGCCCACCAGCGGCGGATCCGGCTGGATCAACGGCACCGCCTGCCGCTGCATGTTGGAGCCCATGAGCGCCCGGTTGGCGTCGTCGTGCTCAATGAAGGGGATGAGCGCCGCCGAAGGCGAAAGCACCTGGCGGGGCGACACATCAATGAAGTCCACCTCCTCGGGCCGCACCATGGGGTATCCGCCCCGGTGCCGCACCCAGACCATCTTGTCCAGGATCTTGCCCGTCTTGGGGTCGTATCGGGTGTCCGCCGAGGCAATCCGATACTTGGACTCCTCCAGCGGGTCCATGTCCACCACCTCGTTGGTCACCCGACCCCGCTTGACCCGCCTCAACGGCGTGGTGATAAACCCGAGTTCGTCAATGCGGGCATAGGTGGTCAGCGAGGTGATGAGCCCGATGTTGGCCCCCTCCGGCGTCTCAATGGGACAGAGCCGGCCGTAGTGCGAAGGGTGCACATCCCGCACCTCAAAGCCGGCCGTCTCCCGGGTCAGCCCTCCCTTCCCCAGGGCCGAGAGCCGGCGCTTGTGGGTCAACTCGGCCAGCGGGTTCGTCTGGTCCAGGAACTGGGAGAGCCGATCCCCCACGAAAAAGGCCTGGATGGACCCGGTGACGATCCGGGGGTTGGCCAGCTTCCGCGGCGTCAGGTTGGTGTCCCGCTCCAGCAGCATCCGCTCCTTGATCACCCGGCCCAGCCGCTGGAAAGCAATGCGGAACTGCTCGGCCAGCAACTCACCCACCCGACGCACCCGGCGGTTGGAGATGTCCTCCACATCGTCCTCGCGCTCTTCGCCCACATAGAGCTTGATGAGACGCCGGACAATGGCCAGGATGTCCTCAATGTCCAGGGTGTCCTGGTTGCCCGGCAGATCCAGGTTCAGCCGGGAGTTGAGCTTGAACCGCCCCACCCGACCCAGGAAGAACCGGGACTTGGACATGAAGAAGTCCCGCACATACTGCTTGGCCTCCTCCAGGCTCTTGGGCGGCGTGTACCGCAGCGTACGGTACAGGTTGCCAATGGCCCCCTCAATGTCCTTGATCCGGTCCAGCTTGGTGGTGGCCACCAGCACATCCAGCCCCGGAAAGTCCTTCGGCAGAACCTTGACCCGCTGGACCCCCTCCTCCTTCAGGAACTCCAGCGCCTCCTCCTCCAGCAGGCTGAGCACCGGAATCAACACCTCCCCGGTTTCCGGGTGCACCACATCGTTCACCGTCACATACCGGCCGGGCTCCACCCGCCGGAGGTCCAGCTCCTGAATGGGCCGGATGTAGACCTCGTGGACATCGGACTCCCGTAGGCGCTCCAGATCCTCCTCGGAGAGTACCGAGTCCGCCGGGTACAGCATCTCCTGGACCTTGATCCGGGTGATCCGGTGGGCCTTGAGCTGCTTCAGGTGCTCCTCGGTGAGGAGGGTCATCGGGGGCACCAGCACAGCACCGGTCTGATCGTCCGAGATCTCCCGGACATTGACGAAACGACCAGGCTCCAGCTGGCTCACCGGCAACTCCCTGGCCCGGGGACTGTACACCGGCCGGGAGATGCGGGTACCGGGCTTCACCGAGTCCAGAGCCACCGGGTAGTGGGCGAAGATCATCTCCACGATGTCGCCGGTGTCCTGGTACACGAGGGCCTTGAGGAGCCGGGTGATGGGAATCTTCCGGCGCTTGGAGATGGTGACGCCCAAGACCTTCTGGCTGTCTATGGAGAAATCAATCCAGGGACCCCGATAGGGGACCAGCAGGGCGGAGTACGCAGGGGCACCCCGTTCTCCCTTCTGGAAATATACCCCTGGCGACCGATGCAGCTGATTCACCACGACACGCTCGGTCCCGTTCACGATGAAGGTCCCGTTCGGCGTCATGGCCACCAGGTCGCACAGGTACACCTTCTGCCGGATCCGATGCTTGACCGCCTGCTTCGGATCCTTCTCCTCGGGGTCCTTGACCACGAGCTCCAGTTCCGCCCAGATGGGAATGGAGTAGGTCAGGTTCTTTTCTTTGGCCTCTTCAACGGTGTACTTGGGAGAGCCCACCTCGTACTGAATGAACTCCAGGGAATAGCGGCCGTGGATGTCCTCAATGGGGAACATCTCCTTGAAGACCGCCTGGAGTCCTTCATCGCGCCGGCGTTCCGGCGGCACATCCGCCTGCAGGAACTGCCGGAACGACTCCACCTGCACCACCAGCAGGTGGGGCATGGGGTAGGACTCTTCCTTGAAA
This sequence comes from uncultured bacterium, assembly GCA_964638465.1. Lineage (GTDB taxonomy): Bacteria > Hydrothermota > Hydrothermia > WGAB01 > WGAB01 > WGAB01. The sequence goes on from CAZXAO010000095.1 coordinate 3,791, forward strand.
CCCTTCCGTTGGATACGGCGACGGGTGGCAGTAGAAATGTTCTGCACCTCCCCTTTACACAAAGGTTAAACACCCGGTTTGCCCGTGGGCTTCAGGAAACACCAGGGGATCGTTATTTGACCTCTACCTTGGCGCCCAGCCCCTCCAGGGCGGACTTGATCTTCTCGGCTTCTTCCTTTTCAACCCCTTCCTTCACGGGCTTCGGCAGGTTCTCAATCAGCTCCTTGGCCTCCTTAAGGCCCAAACCGGTCAGCGACCGGATCTCCTTCAGGACCTTAATCTTGGCGTTGGCCGGAACCTCCACCAGCACCACATCAAAGGAGGTCTTTTCCTCTTCTTCGGCCTCCGCCGGGGCCGCACCCGCACCCGCCACTGGCGCCGCTGCCACCGGCACCGCACCGGTCACCCCGAACTTGTCCTTCAGGACCTCCACCAGCTCGGCCAGCTCCAGCACCGTGAGGGATTCGATCGCCGACACAATGTCCTGAACACTCATCTTCTCAGCCGACATGATTAACCTTCCTCCTTTCTTTTCTTCTCAATCTCCTCCAGCACCGCCACCAGGGTATTCAGCAGGCCCTGCAGGGTATACACCAGGCCGCTGAGCGGTGCCATCAGGATCCCCACCACCTGGGCCCGGGAATCCTGAAGGGACGGCAACTGGGAAATGCGTTCCAGGTCCTGGGTCTCGTACAACTGCCCATCCACCACACCCACCTTGATGGCCCCCTTGCCCACCTCCTTGTTGAATCCAAAGAGGGCCTTCAGCGTTTCCACCGCATCCGAACGGGCCACCACCACCGCATTGGGCCCCTCCAGATACGGATTCAATACCTCCAGCCCCTTCTCCTGGAAAGCCAGACGGGCCAGGGTGTTCTTGACCACCTTGAGGGCATCGCCCCGACGCTTCAGCGTCCGCCGGAGCTCGCTCAACTCCTGCACATTCAACCCCGTAAAGTCGGTCAATACCACCGCCTGGGCCCCCTCCAGCAGGTGCTTGATCTCCTCCACCTGTTGAACCTTTTCCGGCCTTGGCATCGCTAAATCCTCCTGGCCTCCACCTCGCGAAGGAGGTCGTTGACATCCACCTTTACACTGGGCCCCATGGTGGGCGCAAGGTACACCGAAACGATGTAGGTCCCCCTTTGCGCCTCCGGACGCTGGTTCAGCACCTCTTGAAGGAAGGCCAGCAGATTCTCCTTCAGGTGCTCGGGCGGGAACGAGACCTTGCCAATGGGCACATGCAGGTTCCCGGTCTTGTCCACCTTGAACTCCACCCGACCCTTCTTGAGCTCCCGCACCACCTGACCCACATTCTTGGTCACGGTGCCCGTCTTGGGCGAGGGCATCAACCCCCGGGGGCCCAGAATCCGGCCCAGTTTGGCCACCTCGGGCATGGCATCCGGCGTGGCCACCACCGCATCAAAGTCCAACCAGCCAGACTTGATCTTCTCAATCAGGTCCTTGAACCCCACATAGTCCGCACCGGCCTCCCGGGCCTCCTCTTCCTCGTCTCCCCGGGTGAAGACCAGCACGCGGACGGTCTTCCCGGTACCATGAGGCAGGGTCACAGCCCCCCGCACCATCTGGTCCGCCTTCCGGGGATCCACCCCCAGCTTCACCGAGGCTTCCACGGTCTCGTCAAATTTCGCCGAGGCCAGCTCCCGGACCAGCCGCACGGCCTCGTCCACCGGGTACGCCCGGGTCCGATCCACCTTGTCCAGCAACGCCCGATACCGTTTTCCATGCTTCGGCATAACGACTAACCCTCCACCACTTCAATGCCCATGCTGCGGGCGGTCCCCTCAATCATCCGCATGGCGGCTTCCAGGTCGTCGGTGTTCAGATCGCGCATCTTCTGCTCCGCAATCTCCCGAATCTGAGACCGCGTCACCCGGCCCACCTTCACCTTGTTGGGCTCTCCCGAACCCTTGGCAAGGCCGGCGGCCCGCTTCAACAACACAGAGGCCGGCGGCGTCTTGAGCTCAAAGGTAAAGGTGCGATCCTTGTAAACCGTGATGACCACGGGAATGATCAGACCAGCCTGATCCTTCGTGGCCTCGTTAAACGCCCGAATAAACTCCATGATGTTGAGGCCGTGCTGCCCCAAAGCAGGCCCCACAGGCGGCGACGCCGTTGCCTGACCCGCCGGAATCTGGAGTTTGATGACAGCAACCACTTCCTTCTTCGCCTTCTTCGGTGGCATCTCTGGGGCCTCCTTTCCTTATTGCCGCTCCACCTGGAGGAAGTTGAGGATCACGGGCGTGCTCCGCCCAAAGATGTTGACGCGGACCTTCAATTGACCCCGCTCGGGATACACCTCCTCCACCTCCCCCACAAAGTCGGCAAAGGCACCATCCACGATCTTCACCCGCTCCCCCTTCAGGAAGGGAACCTCCTTTTCCTTCTTCTCCTGCTCCCGACGGACGGTCTCCAGAATCCGCTCCACCTCCTCGTCGGTGAGCGTGATCATGGTGTCCTTGGCAATCAACGCCCGCAACGCCCCCGTGGCCGTCAACTTCTCAATGACCTCCGGGTCGGGTTCCATCTCCACCAGGATGTACCCCCGAAAAATGGGCTTGTCCACCAGATACCGCTTGCCCTTTCGCACCTTGGGAATCGTCTGCATGGGAATCAGGATCCGCCCCACCTTCTCACTCAATCCCCGCTCCTCCACCAACCGCTCCAGAATTCGCTTCACCTTGTTCTCCCGCCCGGAAAGGGTCCAGAAGACGAACCACTTCTTTTTCCGGGACACCTCCGGGGACGAACGATCCTCTTGCCTCACCTGTTCCGCCATACCGATCACCTCACCACCAACAACCCCAGGAGCTTGGTCACGATGAAGTCAATGATGCCCATGTAGATCACCAGGATGAGGGAAAGCAC
>CAZXAO010000096.1:0-6634 GCA_964638465.1 uncultured bacterium
TGCCCCGGCACCGCTTTGATCCCCCTTTTGGAGTGCGGTGCGCTCGCACCGCTTTCCTACAACCAAAGCGGCGACAGGTCGCCGCACTCCAAAAGCGGCGTCGGGCCGCCGCACTCCATAGATTTTGGACTGCGGTCCCCGGCATCGCTTTCCTCCCTTCGGCCCTATGGAGCGGGGATCCTCAAGAACAACCCCCAGCCCCCAACGAAGTCAAACTTCCGCTTCGCTCTCTCCGGGGCTTTTTGGAGTGCGGTGCTCCAGCACCGCTTTCCTCCAACCAAAGCGGCGACAAGTCGCCGCACTCCAAAAGCGGCGTCAGGGCACCGTACTCCACATTTTCCGGACTGCGGTGCCCTGGCACCGCTTTCCTACACCTGGACCGAAGCACGCCGTCGCGGTGGAGGTTGTCCCAGGCTGAAAAGGGTCGCGGCTGAAGCCGCTCCTACAGGGCTTACCCCCCGGGATTTTCTCAGAAAATCCCGGGGGAACCCCGGAGACCACGCCAGGGGATTTTCTCCGAAAATCCCCTGGGGGACCCCCGGATCCCCCAATCTGGAGGGAGGGCCAGGGAAAAAGGGACTCCATTCAGGGAAAGGGGAAAGCCTGCCCGGATGGGTCCCGAAGGTTGCCTCAGAGGGAGTGCTTCGTGGATCAGAAACCCGGGAAGAAACCCCACGCGGAAATCGGGTGAAAACCCCTGGGCCCCACCGAGGAAAAACCTCCGTGACAGCGTTGGTAAAATGCTTGTGGACCGAGGGAGGGAAGAGTGCGAGGGGCGGGACTTGAACCCGCACGGGAGAACCCCACCAGATCCTAAATCTGGCGCGTCTGCCGATTCCGCCACCCTCGCAGGCAAATAAGGTTATACCGCCCTATTCCGCGGGTCCAGAGGTCGCCGTTTCCTCAAACTCGCCAAACCGCAAAAAGCGCTGCCGGCGGTCCTGAAGGACCTCTTCCGGCGAAAGGCTCCGCAGTTCGGCCAGGTGTCGCAGAAGGGCCTCTTTGACCCGCTGGATGGTCTCGGCAGGGTGCCGATGGGCGCCCCCTGGGGGTTCGGGCACCACCTCGTCCACCACCCCCAGGCGATAGAGATCCCGGGAGGTCAGCCGGAGCACCTCGGCGGCCCGGGGCGCCTCGGCCCCATCCTTCCACAGGATGGCCGCACATCCCTCCGGCGAGATCACGGAATAGATGGCGTACTCCAGCATCAACACCCGGTTGCCCACACCAATGGCCAGCGCACCGCCCGAGCCCCCTTCACCGATCACCACCGCCACGATGGGGACTTTTACCTCCAGCATGGTCTGGATCGCCGTGGCGATGGCTCGGGACTGGCCCCGCTCTTCAGCCTCAATGCCTGGAAAAGCCCCGGGCGTGTCAATCAGGGTCACGATGGGCAGGCCAAACTTATCGGCCAGACGAAACAGCCGCTCGGCCTTCCGGTACCCTTCCGGGTTGGGCATGCCAAAGTTCCGATGGACCCGTTCCTTGACATCCCGGCCCTTCTCTTCGCCCACCACCACCCACCGCTGGTCCTCCACCTGGATCAGCCCCCCCACGATGGCGGGATCGTCGCCAAAGTACCGGTCCCCGTGGAGCTCCAGGAAGTCGGTGGCCATTCCGTGGATATAGTCCAGGGCATGGGGCCGGTCGGCGTGGCGGGCCACCTGAACGATCTGCCAGGGAGTGAGGTTCGCATAGATCTTCTGACGGATCCGCTCGGCCCGGGCCTCCAGGTCCTGGATCTCCTCGGCCAGGTCCGGCCGCTGGTCCAGCAGCCGTTTCAATTCCTCCAGCCGTTTTTCAATGTCGTACAGGGGGCGTTCAAAGTCCAGCAGCCTCATGATGTTCCTATGGCAGAAGTTCCAGGGCCACCCGATAACTCTGGCCCAGACCCACAGGATCCGGCACCCAGCCCAGCCGAAGGGCCAGATGCTGCCGCTGCACCCGAAGATCTACCCGCAGAGGAAACAGGTCGTTGCCGTACACATACCCCACGCGGAGGTACAGCCAGGGGTGCACCCTTCGCCCCAGGAAAGCGCCCCATTCCCTCCAGCCCGCCTGGTAGTTCCGGGTCATCCGGGCCAGAACACTGGCCTGCCAGTTGGAGCGTTCTACCTCCAATGCGACCGCCACGCGCAAGGGTGTTTCCAGGTATTCCTGGGGTTGTACCTTCACCCGGGGCCCCAGGTTCTCAAAGGCCAGGCCCAGGCGTACCCCGGGGAGTCGCCGGGGCGTGTAGATTAGCCCCCCGGATACCAGAAGGGCCCGGTACTCCCGGTCGTAGATGTGCTGGTAGACAAAGGAAAGGGCCAGCCCCCCGGCCAGTTCCGGATCCATCCGCAGGGCCCGAGCCACCTGTATCCGGAGGGCAAAGGGGGTAAAAGTCAGACCTCCTTCGTCGTTGGGGGTCTCGTCCTGGTACTCTACGACGCCAAAGTTCAGGTAGTCCACATAGGCTCCCCAGGGGCCGGCCTTCAGGGCCGCCAGGGAACGGTACCCGTCCACGGGATACCGGTGGTACCCGAAGAGTACCCCTCGCTCCGCATTCAGCAGGCCTGCGGGGTTGCCCACCACAGCGGAAAGGCCCCGGGTGGTGGGCACGGGTTCCAGAGCCAGGGAAGGGGCGAGCAGAAACTCAAATCCAGGGTTGACGAACTGGAACAGGGCAAGCATCAACGAAAGCATGGTCCCATTATACCTTACCCCCTGGTCGGGTTCAATCGCTTCGGACGCTTCCCGTATGATAAAAGGACAAAACCGGAGGTTGGGCCATGGAACTGCAGGTGGTTCCCGTGGAAAAGCCGGACGAGATCAACTGCGTGTTGGGCCAGGCCCATTTCATTAAAACCGTGGAGGATGTCCACGAGGCTCTGGTGACCTCGGTGCCCGGCATCCAGTTCGGCTTTGCCTTCTGTGAGGCTTCCGGCCCGCGATTGGTCCGGTACACCGGAACGGACCCCGAGATGGTGGAACTCGCCAAGAAGAACGCCCTGCAGATCGGTGCGGGCCATGTGTTCGTTCTCTTTCTCCGGAACGCCTATCCTATCAACATCCTGAACGCTCTAAAGCAGGTGCCCGAGGTAGTCCGGATCTTTGCGGCCACGGCTAACCCGCTGCAGGTGATCGTGGCAGAAACCGAACAGGGCAGGGGCGTTCTGGGTGTGGTGGACGGCTTCTCGCCCCTGGGTGTGGAAACCGAAGAGGACATCCAGAAACGGAAGGCCTTTCTCCGCACCATCGGGTACAAGTTATGAGGCATCGCTCCGGGCCCGGCACGGGCCTCCTGTTGCTCCTCTTCCTGGGGTGCAGCACCTGGCCCCACCGGGGAGCCGCACCCGCGGCAGAGAGCGACACCCTGGCCGTGGCCGACCTGCCCGAAACCGAAACCACCCCCTTCTTTGAAGAGGGAGAACGCTTTGTCCAGCAGGTCAACGAGGAACAGATCCAGCATCTCCTGGCAGAACAGCGGAACCTGCTGGAAGCGGAGTTCGCCCTCTTCAACCTGGAGGCCACCCTGGACCGGGAAGAGGTGCTCCGGTGGATTGAGTTCTATCGCGGTCCCGGCCGGGCGAAACTGGAGCGTTTCTACCGCCGGGGCCTGCGATACCTGCCCTACATCTTTGACATCGTAGAGGAGGAGGGGCTGCCCCGGGACCTCGCCTATCTGCCCATGATTGAGAGCGGGTTCAATCCCCGGGCTCGGTCCCGGGCGGGTGCCGTGGGCATCTGGCAGTTCATGCGGGGGACGGCGCGAAAGTACGGCCTTCGGGTGGATTGGTGGATGGACGAACGGCGGGATCCCCTCAAGTCCACCCGGGCCGCCATGCACTATCTCAGAGACCTCTACGAGGAATTCGGCTCCTGGGACCTGGCCCTGGCCGCCTACAATGTGGGCGAGGGGCGGATCCGGCGACTCCGGCGGAACGACGACCTCACCTACTGGGAGGTCCGCCGCCGGTTGCCCCGAGAAACCCGGCTGTATGTCCCCTCCTTTTTCGCCGTGGTCCTCCTGTTGAAGGATCCCGAGGCCTTCGGGCTCTCCCTGGATACCACCGGTGTTCAGCCCTGGGCGTTTGACACGGTGTATGTGCCTGCGCCCGTGGAGCTCCGTCTGGTGGCCCGATGGGCAGGAACCACCGTAGAGACCCTGGAAGACCTGAATCCGGCGTTCCGTCGGTGGGCCACGCCTCCGGACCTCAAGGGCTTTTACCTCCGCGTCCCTCCGGGTACCCGGGAGCAGGTGCAGGCAGGCATGGAATCCACACCCCGGCGGCAGTGGGTCACGAAGCGGATCCACCGGGTACGCCGGGGTGAATCTCTGTGGACCATTGCCCGGAAGTACGGCGTGTCGGTGTCGGCCATTGCTCGGGCGAACCACCTGCGGCGTCGCAGCCTGATCCATCCCGGGCAGCGCCTGTGGATCCCGGTCCCCGGTGTTTCGTCTCCGGCTCCCACGGCCTTGGCCGATCCGGAGCCTGAGCCGCCTCCCGCCTCGGGCACCTATCGGGTCCGCCGCGGTGATAGCCTCTGGAAGATCGCCCGGCGGTTTGGCGTGAGCGTGGCCGATCTCAAACGGTGGAACCACCTGAAAACCAACACCCTTAGGCCTGGCCAGCGGCTCCGGGTGGTGCCACCGGACGGGACGCCCTCCGGCGAGAGGGGCAGGGTCACCTATCGGGTTCGCTCCGGCGACAGCCTCTGGAAGATCGCCCGGCGGTATCGGGTGACGGTGGCGGACCTGAAACGCTGGAACCATTTGAAGTCCAGCACCCTGAGGCCCGGCCAGGTGCTCAAAATCTACCTCCAGCGCCCCGGGGCTCATCCCTCCCACTACATCACCTATCGGGTACGGCGGGGAGACACCCTGGAAGCCATTGCCCGGCGGTACGGCGTTCGGGTCCAGGACCTGATGGAGGTGAACGGTATCCGGAATCCCCGCCGATTGCGGGCCGGGCAGGTTCTGCGGGTTCCTGCCTCCGGGTGAAGCCGTATAATCATTCCGGAGGTTGGAACCATGTCCAAACCTAAGGCCGAAGGTTATACGAAACTGGAAGAAGAGGTCAGAGCCCTTCAAAAACAGGTTCAGAGCCTTCAGGAGACCCTCCAAAGTTTTCTGGAAGCCCTGAAAAGTCAGGGGCTGGAAGGGCTGCTGCGGGCCACGCGCTCGGCGCAGGAACAGACCATAGACCCGCACCAGCACCGGTTGGGCATCTATGTGGATGTCCAGAACCTGTACTACGCCGCCAAGGATCTGGGGGGCAAGATTGACTACCGCAAACTGCGCGACTGGATCGTGGCGGGTCGCACCCTGGTCCGCGCCAACGCTTACACCATCATCAACCCCAACATTCCGGGTCAGGAGAAGTTCCTGCGTGCCCTGGAAAACTACGGCTTTTTCCTGCGGACCAAGGTCATCAAGATCTACTTTGACGGCAACCACAAGGGCAACTGGGACCTGGGCATGGCCGTAGACATGATTGAGGACGCCCCCCACCTGGACATCGTGGCCATCGTCACCGGCGACAGCGACTTTGCGCCGGTGGTCCGCCTGCTGAAACGCCTGGGCGTCACCGTGGAGGTGTACTCCTTCCTGCACACCCTCTCCCAGGAGCTCCGGGAGGCCGCCGACCGGTTCTTTCCGCTGTCCGAGGCCTTCCTCATCAAGGAACGGGAGCACGAACCCCAGGGCTAAGGGGCGCTGCCAGGGCCAGGCTCGGGAAAACTCGCTGCCCGGAGGGTCTTGAGCGTTCCCTGATTTTCCATCCACCAGAGCCGCAGATCTGGCGTCGGGGCCAGATCAAAGTCCCGCACCCCCGGGAGGGCGGGCCCACGGGGCAGGTAGAGGGTATCCTGGCGAAGGATCCAGTAGAGATCCCGGCCCTGGGCAAAGACCCGTTGCACGCGGGCGGGAGCGCTCCACCACCGCTCTCCGGAGGGGGCCACAAGCCAGAGGCTGTCCGGGAACCATACGGCGAGGGCCAGACCCGCTCCCTCCAGGCGCACGGCAGGTCGGGGCAGGGTGAACCCAGGTGCCAGGTGCTGGCCCTGGAGCTGGAACACCCGGGTGCCATCGGGCGCCAGGAGGAACACGGTGCCGTCGGCGATCACCGCGCTATCGCGGGCCTCCAGCGGCACTTCTCCCACGCGGGTTCCATCGGCGGCATAGACCTCCAGACGATCCGAACGGAGCAGGTAGAGCAGGAGCGGACCACCTTCCACATCCCTCAGGTCCGGCACGGACAGCCACCACAGGGTCTGGCCCAGGGTATCCACCACTTCCAGGTCCGTGCCCCGATACAACAGGGCCACCCCATCGCCGAAGGCTTCCAGCCGCTCTACCGGAGGGCGCAGGAGGGTCAGGAGCACAAGCCAGCCTGTCATCCCTTGACGGCTCCCCGGGTGATCCCCTCAATGAAGTACCGCTGGGCGAAGACAAAGAGCACCGCAATGGGCACGACGGAGAGGGTCGCTGCCGCCATCTCCAGGGTATAGGCCTCCTGGTGCTGTCCCTTGAACATGGCCAGGCCCACGGGCAGGGTGTACATGCTCTGGTCCTGGGCCACCACCAGTTGCCACAGGAAGTTGGCCCAGTGGAACTGGAAGTTCAACAGGAAAACGGTGGCGATGATGG
>CAZXAO010000097.1:0-6622 GCA_964638465.1 uncultured bacterium
GTATGCGCTGGGTGCGGTGAACGGGCTGGGCACCGAGTACCGCCTCGGCGAGGTGGAGGTGGTTGGCCTCCAGAGGCCGGTGGGGGTGTTCCCCACGGTGGTCCGGGAGCGCGCCACGGTGCTCTTCTATGTGCCCCGGTTCCTCTCCGCCGATGGACGACAGCAGGTGGAACTCTATGTGGTGGATGCCGCCGGTCGCCAGGTGCAGGCCCTGATGAAGGGACCCCTGAGCCCCGGCGTCCACGGCCTGACGTTTTCCCCGGAGGCCTCCCTGGGCACGGGTACCTACTTCGTGGTGCTCCGGGTGGGCCAGGAATACCAGAAGACCGCCCGGTTCCTGGTGGTGGACTGACTCCGGGCCGGCGGTGATTAAAAAGGAGGAAGGCTGATGAAACGCAGGAAAGGGTTGGGAGCCCTTCTGGGGCTGCTCCTCCTCGCGGGCACGCTCCAGGCCCTCTCGTACGAGGTGCTCCACCAATCCGTTGGGGATCAGTTCGGCGACCGTTACGGGAACACCGTAGCCATCGTGGGCGACCTGAACGGCGACGGCTACGCCGATCTGGCCGTCGGAGCACCCGAGTATCACGACACCGGAGCCGTGTTCCTCTTCTTTGGCCCCTCGGCGGTGTATCCGGATCTAGTGCTCATGGGCGACGACAATGGCAGCGATTTCGGCGCCGCAGTGGCCGGGGCGGGCGATGTGAACAACGACGGCTACGACGACCTCATCGTGGGCGCCCCGTACTACACCGAGACCGAGATCGGCCAGGGGGCCGCCTACCTCTTCTACGGCGGGGCCGCTATGGATGCCCTCTCCGACCTGAAGATGGTGGGCCCTCAGAACCGGGCCTGGTTCGGATTCTCCGTGGCCGGGGCGGGCGATGTGAACAACGACGGCTACGACGACCTCATCGTGGGGGCCCCCGGGATGGATGTCTCGGGCAAGACAAATGCCGGCGCCGCCTACATCTTCCTGGGCGCCTCGTCCAGCAGCATGGACACCACCCCCGACTGGCAGACCTACGGCCAGGGCGCCGGGGACTTCTACGGGTTTTCCGTAGCAGGCCTGGGCCACCTGGACAACGATAACTACGACGATGTGGTGGTCGGTGCTCCCTACTATGACCAGGGTTCCTCCAGCGATGTCGGGGCGGCCTATGTGTTCCTGGGCGGCGACCCGATAGACCCTGCGTCGGATTTTGACCTGGTGGGGGAAGCAACGGGCGATCACTTTGGATACGCCGTGGCCGGGCCCGGCGACATTGACGGGGACGGCACCACCGAGGTGCTGGTGGGAGCCCCAGACCATGTCGTGGGTGGGTATTCCAATTCCGGGGCCGCTTACCTCTACTGGGGCGGCCTCGCCATGGACCTGGTCTACGATGTGAAGTTCGTGGGGGATCGCTGGGCAAGGTTCGGTTTCTCGGTGGCCGGGGCCGGTGATGTGAACGGCGACGGTTACCGGGACCTCATCATCGGCGGCCCCACCTGGGAAGAGAACGGCCAGAGCTGGGCGGGCGCCGCCTACCTGTTCCTGGGGGGAGTGCCCATGGACTCCGTGCCCGATCTGCGCATGGAGGGAACCCAGGTGTTCGGCCAACTGGGGGTCTCGGTGAGCGGTGGGGGCGACTTCAACGGCAACGGGTTTGACGATGTGGCGGTGGGCGCCGATTCGGCCGGCACCAACCACGAGGGCCAGGCCTGGGTGTACCAGTTCCGGCGGTTCCGCCTCCTCTCCCCCACCGGCGGCGAAACCTGGACCGTGGGCGCCCGGAAGACCATCCGGTGGCTGGGCCGCGACTCCGCCGACCTGTACCTCTCGGTGGACGGGGGCGCCACCTGGACCCCCCTGGCCCAGAACCTCCGGCCTCCCTTCCCGATGGACACCATGACCTTCACCCTCCAGGTGCCCCAGGTACCCACCCGGTACGCCCTGGTCCGGGTGACCCTCCACGGTGAGACCACGCCCGACCCCCTGCACTTCGCCCAGTCCGACACCTTCTTCACCATCAACGCCACCATCACGCTGCTGGCCTTCAATGCGGAGACCGGCGAGGAGGGGAAGGTGCGACTGAGCTGGCAGACGGATCCAGGGCCGGAGGATCTTGTGGGGTACCATGTGTACCGGTTGAATGCGGACGGAACGGAGACGAGGCTAACGGCGGAGCCGATTCAGGGGCAGGCCTACGAGGACGAGGCGACGGCCGGGGTGCGGGGGTATGCGCTGGGTGCGGTGAACGGGCTGGGCACCGAGTACCGCCTCGGCGAGCTCCTTCTGGGTGAGCCCCGTCATCTGGTTGTCCTTACCCCCACCCTGGTCCGGGGGGACCGGGTGCAGGTGCACTATGTGGTCCCGCTTTCCGGGGACAGGGGCTCGGCGTCCGTGGAGATCCGGCTGGTAGATCGCACGGGCAGAGTCCACGCAAGACGTCAGCGGATCCAGATTCCGGGAACCTATGTGGACGAGATCCCTGTCGGTGGCCTCAAGAGCGGGATGTATTTCGTGGAGGTCCGGGTGGGGGATGCGTACCGGGAAACCCACAAACTGCTGGTCCTTCGTTGAGACCATGGATCCCGGAAAACACCGGCGGAAACCGGGGTATACGGTGGAAAGCAAAAAGAGTTCCCTGCACCGGGAGGGCCATCCGGGGGCCGGGAGCTCCTTTGAAGACCCGGAGGGAGGCCTGCCGGGCCTCCCCCTAAAAACCCTGAGGAGGTTGAACGATGTGGGTAAAGTGGCAACGGGTTGGAGCCCTTCTGGTGGTGGGGCTGCTCCTGGCCGGAGGCCTTGAGGCCTTCTCCACCGAGTTCCTGCACCAGTTTTCGGGAGGCCAGGTGGTTGAAATGTTGGGAGATGTGGTGGCCAGTGCCGGCGATGTGAACGGCGACGGCTACGAGGATTTCCTGATTACCGCCCCCGGAAAGGGGGTGGGCTCGGATACGGGTGTCGTGTATGTCTACTTCGGAGGCCCCACCCTGGACGTCTACCCCGATGTGGTCATCGTGAGCCCCTTTCCAGATGCGTGGTTTGCCACCAGCGCAGCGGGCGTGGGTGACCTGAACGGCGACGGCTACGACGACATTGCTGTGGGTGCCCCCAGGGCCGACCTCTTCCTGGGAGAGGACGAGGGCTATGTGTACATCTACTTCGGGGGCACCGCTATGGACAGCCTGCACGACCATGTGTTTACCGGCGAGAAGGTGGGCTCCCTCTTCGGCACCTCCGTGGCCGGGGCCGGGGATGTCAACGGCGACGGCTACGATGACCTGATCGTGGGGGCCAAGGGGTATGCGGACACCGTGGGGACCACGATCCATCACGGTGCGGCCTACCTGTTCCTGGGCCGGGCCACGCTGGACACCACCTACGACCTGATCCTGGTGGAAGGGAACGGCACGGACGAGTTCGGCACCTCCGTGGCCGGGGCCGGGGATGTCAACGGCGACGGCTACGATGACTTTCTGGTGGGGGATCCGCGCTTCACCCGTTCGGTCTACGGGAATACGGTCCGGGGAGGAGTCTGGCTCTACTACGGTGCGTTCTTCGTGGACGATGAGGCAGATGCCGTCATCTGGGGGGATACCACCTGGTCCGGACGCATCGGCTCCTCCGTGGCCGGCATCGGTGATGTCAACGGGGATGGATGGAACGATATCGCCACCGGAGGAACCGCGACCAGTGCTTCGGGGAGCGTGTTCCTTTTTTACGGTCCTGTGAACGGCTTCCAGGCGGTCTACAAAGGGGAGTACAGTGGGCGGCTGTCCATGGGGCAATCCGGGGATTACTTTGGCGGCTGGATCTCCCCGGGCCGGGACATCAACGGCGATGGCTTTGATGACTTTCTGGTCGGATCCCCTCGCCAGGATTCCCGGGTGCTGACGGACAACGGAGCGGTGTACGGGTTCCTGGGAGGCCCCTACCTGAACACCCCGGCGTTCCAGATCGTCGGCATCCTGGAAGGCGAGGAGATGGGCTCTTCCGTGGCCCTCGTGGACTATGACCGGGATGGGGAACCTGAGGTGCTCACCGGTTCCCCCCTGTTCACCGAGGATTACCGGGGAAGGGCCTGTCTGTACGAAGCCTACCTGTATCGCCTGCTCTCGCCCACCGGCGGCGAAACCTGGACCGTGGGCACCCGCAAGGAGATCCGCTGGAAGGGCGGAGACGACGCAGACCTCTACCTCTCCCTGGACGGGGGCCACTCCTGGCAACTGATCGCCTCCGATGTGGAAGGGTTCGCACCCCCGGAAACGGTGGAGTACACCTTCCTGGTGCCCCAGGTGCCCACCCGGTACGCCCTGGTGCGGGTGGTGAAGGGAGGGTATTCCGTCCTGGATCCGGACAACTATGTGCAGTCCGACACCTTCTTCACCATCAACGCCACCATCACGCTGCTGGCCTTCAATGCGGAGACCGGCGAGGAGGGGAAGGTGCGACTGAGCTGGCAGACGGATCCAGGGCCGGAGGATCTTGTGGGGTACCATGTGTACCGGTTGAATGCGGACGGAACGGAGACGAGGCTAACGGCGGAGCCGATTCAGGGGCAGGCCTACGAGGACGAGGCGACGGCCGGGGTGCGGGGGTATGCGCTGGGTGCGGTGAACGGGCTGGGCACCGAGTACCGCCTCGGCGAGGTGGAGGTGGTTGGCCTCCAGAGGCCGGTGGGGGTGTTCCCCACGGTGGTCCGGGAGCGCGCCACGGTGCTCTTCTATGTGCCCCGGTTCCTCTCCGCCGATGGACGACAGCAGGTGGAACTCTATGTGGTGGATGCCGCCGGTCGCCAGGTGCAGGCCCTGATGAAGGGACCCCTGAGCCCCGGCGTCCACGGCCTGACGTTTTCCCCGGAGGCCTCCCTGGGCACGGGTACCTACTTCGTGGTGCTCCGGGTGGGCCAGGAATACCAGAAGACCGCCCGGTTCCTGGTGGTGGACTGACTCCGGGCCGGCGGTGATTAAAAAGGAGGAAGGCTGATGAAACGCAGGAAAGGGTTGGGAGCCCTTCTGGGGCTGCTCCTCCTCGCGGGCACGCTCCAGGCCCTCTCGTACGAGGTGCTCCACCAATCCGTTGGGGATCAGTTCGGCGACCGTTACGGGAACACCGTAGCCATCGTGGGCGACCTGAACGGCGACGGCTACGCCGATCTGGCCGTCGGAGCACCCGAGTATCACGACACCGGAGCCGTGTTCCTCTTCTTTGGCCCCTCGGCGGTGTATCCGGATCTAGTGCTCATGGGCGACGACAATGGCAGCGATTTCGGCGCCGCAGTGGCCGGGGCGGGCGATGTGAACAACGACGGCTACGACGACCTCATCGTGGGCGCCCCGTACTACACCGAGACCGAGATCGGCCAGGGGGCCGCCTACCTCTTCTACGGCGGGGCCGCTATGGATGCCCTCTCCGACCTGAAGATGGTGGGCCCTCAGAACCGGGCCTGGTTCGGATTCTCCGTGGCCGGGGCGGGCGATGTGAACAACGACGGCTACGACGACCTCATCGTGGGGGCCCCCGGGATGGATGTCTCGGGCAAGACAAATGCCGGCGCCGCCTACATCTTCCTGGGCGCCTCGTCCAGCAGCATGGACACCACCCCCGACTGGCAGACCTACGGCCAGGGCGCCGGGGACTTCTACGGGTTTTCCGTAGCAGGCCTGGGCCACCTGGACAACGATAACTACGACGATGTGGTGGTCGGTGCTCCCTACTATGACCAGGGTTCCTCCAGCGATGTCGGGGCGGCCTATGTGTTCCTGGGCGGCGACCCGATAGACCCTGCGTCGGATTTTGACCTGGTGGGGGAAGCAACGGGCGATCACTTTGGATACGCCGTGGCCGGGCCCGGCGACATTGACGGGGACGGCACCACCGAGGTGCTGGTGGGAGCCCCAGACCATGTCGTGGGTGGGTATTCCAATTCCGGGGCCGCTTACCTCTACTGGGGCGGCCTCGCCATGGACCTGGTCTACGATGTGAAGTTCGTGGGGGATCGCTGGGCAAGGTTCGGTTTCTCGGTGGCCGGGGCCGGTGATGTGAACGGCGACGGTTACCGGGACCTCATCATCGGCGGCCCCACCTGGGAAGAGAACGGCCAGAGCTGGGCGGGCGCCGCCTACCTGTTCCTGGGGGGAGTGCCCATGGACTCCGTGCCCGATCTGCGCATGGAGGGAACCCAGGTGTTCGGCCAACTGGGGGTCTCGGTGAGCGGTGGGGGCGACTTCAACGGCAACGGGTTTGACGATGTGGCGGTGGGCGCCGATTCGGCCGGCACCAACCACGAGGGCCAGGCCTGGGTGTACCAGTTCCGGCGGTTCCGCCTCCTCTCCCCCACCGGCGGCGAAACCTGGACCGTGGGCGCCCGGAAGACCATCCGGTGGCTGGGCCGCGACTCCGCCGACCTGTACCTCTCGGTGGACGGGGGCGCCACCTGGACCCCCCTGGCCCAGAACCTCCGGCCTCCCTTCCCGATGGACACCATGACCTTCACCCTCCAGGTGCCCCAGGTACCCACCCGGTACGCCCTGGTCCGGGTGACCCTCCACGGTGAGACCACGCCCGACCCCCTGCACTTCGCCCAGTCCGACACCTTCTTCACCATCAACGCCACCATCACGCTGCTGGCCTTCA
>CAZXAO010000098.1:0-6594 GCA_964638465.1 uncultured bacterium
GGCGTAATCCAGTTTGTTTTCCACGAAGATCACGGGCATGCCGAGCTGGACGCTGTGGACCAGGAGTTCGCCGGGATCCACCAGCACATGGGGGGCCACCACCCGGAGCCCCGGGATCCCCAGGAACAGCCTTTCCAGGGACTGGGAGTGGGTGGCCCCGTAGCCCCGGTAGCCGCCGGAAGGGGTCCGGAGCACATAGTGCAGCGGGCGGTCGTACATCTCGTAGAACTTGGCGAGGTGGTTCACCACCTGGTCCACCACCAGGGTGACGAAGTCACCGAACATGATCTCCACGATGGGTTTCAGCCCGGCCAGGGCCATGCCGATGCCCAGGCCGGTGTATCCCTGTTCCGACATGGGCATACTCAGCAGGCGGCCAGGGAACCGGGTGGACAGGCCCTTGGTGACCTTGAAGGCACCTCCGTAGGGCTCTTCAATGTCTTCCCCCAGGAGGTACACGGTGGGATCCGTGGTCAGCAGGTGTTCCAGACCCCTTCGCAGGTGCTCTATGTACCGCATGGTTCTGGTTTTCCTCGTGTGGCCGACGCCGTCGGCTCCGGATTCCGATCCCCGGGCCCGGCGGTCTCCGCCCCTCGCGGCGGACCCGGGGATCTCCCGTGGTGCCTAATTCTAAGCCCTCAGCCCTGCAGGATCGCCTGAAGAGGCCAGCCCTTGCAGTGTGGTTGGGGCCGGCGTATAACTTGCAGTTCAACAAAGGAGCGAGGATGGCTCTCTGGCTGCTGTTCTTCCTGGCGTTGAAACCCACGCTGGGCTCGGTGATCGGCACGCTCACTGACCTCCGGTCAGTGCTCCACGATCAGCCCTGTGACAGTGCTGCGGCCTTCCTGCCCCTGGATGGTGTAGAGAACGCGCCGGTGGTGGTCACGGAAAAGGGAAGCGTGTTGCACCTCCTGGGGGTCCCCGAGGAGGTCCTGAACCGGTACCGCTGCCAGCAGGTGATGGTTATCGGCAACTTTTACATTGATGCCCTGACCATTGAGGTGCAGCGGCTCCGGGTTCGGCGCGGGGACAGATGGCGGAAGGTGTGGGAACGGCCCCGGGGGACCGGAAATGGGCAGGCTGCCCCCTCGGCATCGGAGGTAGCCCCGTGAAGGCCTACCTGATCTCCACGGGTACCGAACTGCTGCGGGGCCAGATCAACGAGGATGTTCCCCTGGTGACGGGGTTTCTGTATCGCTACGGGGTCCCCACAGTGCGGGAGGTGACCCTGCCGGACGAGGCACCGCTCCTCAAGGACGAGGTCCAGCGGGCCCTCCAGGAGGCGGAACTGGTGGTGATTCTGGGGGGCCTGGGACCCACGCCCGACGACCTGACCCGTCCTGTGTTGGCGGAGGTGGCCGGAACCCCCTTGAGGTTTCAGGAACCCTACTTCCGGAGGATCTGGCCGCGCTTGCAACGGAGCGGTTTTGAGGATCCGGAGTTGTTCCGCGATTTCGCCGTGCTGCCCGAGGGGTTTGAGATCCTGTACAACCCGGTGGGACTGGCTCCAGGGCTCCTGCGGGAGATGCAGCCAGGCCGGTATCTCGTGGCCCTGCCCGGTCCTCCCCGGGAGGTGCGGGCCGTGCTGCCGGCCCTGCACGATCGCCTGAAGAGCGTGCTCGGCCCCCGACCCCGGTATCGGACCCTCCACCTTTTTGGCTACACGGAACCCGAGGTGCTCCAGGTACTTCGGGAGATCTGGCCCGGGGACCTGAAAAAGATCTCCATCATCGCCAATGCCTCGGGGGTGCACCTCACGGTGCCGCTGGACCCTCCCGAGGGGCTCCAGCGGCTTCGGGAACGCCTGGGAGAGGCCGTGTACGGGGAGGACGGGGAGAGCCTGGCCTATGTGGTGGGCCGCCAGCTCCGACGCCTCGGCTGGACCCTGGCCGTGGCCGAGTCCTGCACCGGGGGCCTGGTGGCCAGTACTCTCACGGATCTCCACGGCAGTTCGGACTTCTTCGTGGGCAGTTTGGTCACCTATTCCAACGAGGCCAAGGTGCGGATCCTGGGGGTGTCCCAGGCTGTTCTGCTGAGCGAAGGGGCAGTGTCCGAACCGGTGGCGGCCCAGATGGCGGAGGGCGCCCGCCGCAAACTGGGGGCCGATGTCGGCCTTGCTACCACCGGCATCGCCGGACCCACCGGAGGAACCCCGAAAAAACCCGTGGGCCTCGTGTACCTCGGGGTTTCCCTCCGCGGCAGGGTGACGGTGTACCGGCATCTGTTCTCCGGGGATCGGCTACGGGTGAAGGCCCGGAGCACCTTCACGCTGCTGGATCACCTGCGGCGACGGCTCCTGGCACAGGCGTAACCCGGGGTTGGCATTCCCGGGGTCCAGGGGAACCCCTGGGAGGAGAAAGTCCGCACACCCCCAGGGGCTGACCCGCGGGCCTCAGCGGTGCTCCTTGAGGGACATTCCGAAGGGGGCGAAGCTCCAGAGTCGCAACGACCAGGCCGGGCTCCGGGTTTCTAACAGGGTGGCTCCCCGGGCACGGGGCAGGAAGAGGCCCACAGAGAGCCCCACGGTGACCCCCTGATGGCTCCAGGTGGTGGTCATCGCCACCTCGGGGCCCAGGAAAGGCCGGCTCTCCCCGGTGTTCGGGGCCCGGACGAGGCCATAGCCGAAGAGATCCAGCCGCAGGCTTACAGGGTCCCCGAGCGTTTTCTGACCGGTGAGATGGACCACCCAGAGGTTGTGGGGATCCGGCCAGTAGACCGCGTAGGGATCGCCCTGCTGGGCGGAGGACACCCAGGGGGCGAGTTTCATCGGGAGCACCACCCAGTTCAGGGCCTCCCCGAAGGCGGTCCAGCCGTTGTAGAACTGGTCCATCACGGAGGGGTAAGCGGTGGGTTTCTGCCACCGGGGGGCAAGGGCGTAGACCCCTGCGCCCCACTGGACACCGGGGCCGTCCCCGCGGAGGTACACCTGGCCAGCGGCGTGCCACTGCCGGGGGGTGTGAAGCCCGATCCCTTCGGCCACGAGCCGGAGGTGTGGGGTCTGGAGCTCCAGTCGGCTGCCGAGCCACAGGAGGCCGGTGCCGTCGGTGCGCAGGGCCCCGTAGAGGTCCAGGAGATGTCCGGTCCAGTACAGGCCGGCAAAGTCGCCGGTGGGGTGGTCTCCCAGGGCCCGGTGGCCCTGGAGCACATAGAACAGGCTGAATTTGCCGCCTGGCCCCGGGCCGATCCACCGAACGGCGTCCAGGCCGTCCCCGATGTCCGTCAGGAAAAAGCCGTCCTTAAAGCTCAGGGGTTGATGCCCCAGGACGAGGTGGCTGGCGCCCGGGAGGTTCAGGGTGACCGAGGCCTCCTGCAGGTAGGGGGTATAGGTGGGGGTGTGGCGGGAACCGTGCAGCAGGTCAAAGAACAGGAACCGTACCGTCGCTGAGCCCCAGGATTCCCTTCGGGCCACGACGCCCAGGCTGGCGAGACCCACCGGGGTTTGCCAGGCTTTTCCCTGCCAGCCACCCCGGGCCAGGTGGAACCCCGTGAAGCCCTCCAGGTTCAGGGTTCCCAGAAGCACAAGGAGACCCAGGAGGTTCATGGTTGTTCCTCCCAGGGGTCCTTCTGGTGCCAGGCCATCAGGAAGAACAGGTGTTCAAAGGCCAGGCTCGTGCGGAAGGCCCGCCGGACGCCGGGGGTCAGGTGGTCGGCCGAGGGGATCCGCCGGTGCAGCAGGTCAATGAGGGCTTCGCCCAGGGCGCGGAACTCGTCGGAACGGTAGGTGGCGAGCCAGTCCTGGTAGAAAGGGTCCTCCGGCCGGGCGTCGGCGAGTTCCGAGGCCACGAAGTAGTAGCCCCATTCGCAGGGCAGGAGGCCCGCGATCAGCTCCTCCACCGGGGCCAGGGTGGCGAGCCGTACCAGATAGCCCGTGTAGGCCGCGGTGGTGAGGGTGGGTTCTGTGGCCTCCAGGGTCTCCCGGGGGATCCCGGCCCGTTCGCAGGTGCGGCGATGCAGGTCCATCTCAAAGGTAAGGGTATCGTGGACCAGGCGGGCGAACCAGGTCATCTCGTCCTCGCGATCCATCCGGGCGAGGGCCAGGCTCAGCACCCGGGTGTACTCCAGGAGGTAGGCGTAGTCTTGGCGCAGATAGAAGAGGAAGGCTTCCCGGGGCACCCTGCCCCGGGCAATCCCCTGTACGAAGGGGTTCTCCAGGAGCCGACGGAGAAGGGCTGCGTTCTCCTGGACCAGTCGCTGGAAGGCGGTCATGGCGCAACCAGGTTCACGAAGAGGGGGGGCTTCGGTCGTTTTTCAATCAGGCCATACTGCAGGGCGAAGTCCACGAAGGTCGCCCAGTGTTCAGGGTCCTGCACCTGGCTGTGGGCGTAGAGTGGCAGGGTGTCAAAGAAGGCCTTCCTGTCCAGGTCCTTCCGGACTTCCGGGTTGGCGGTGAAGTAAAGGTGCAGAGCCGAGTCTGGATGGGCGCGGCAGAAGTCAATGGCCCGCTGGAGGGTTTCCACGAAGGCCCGGAGGGCCGCCTTTCGGCGCTGGAGGGTGGTGTCGCTGGTGATCACCACGAGTTCGTAGAAGTCCGGGATCCCGTGTTCCTCCAGGGCGAAGAAGCCGGCCGGATGTCCCTCCAGTTCCAGCTCGTTCTTCTCGTAGTTGCGATAGGCACCGATGACCGCGTCCACCCGGTGGGTCAGGAGGGCCGGGGTTATGTCAAAGCCCACATTCACCAGCTGGTAGTCGGTGATGCCGTTCTGTTCGGCGAAGGCCTTGAAGAGGATTTCCTGGAGGTGGGGGACGGCGTAGCCGATGCGCCGACCCGAGAGGTCCTGGGGTTTTTGGATGCCGGAGTCCTTCAGGAAGAGGACGGTGGTGAGCGGATGTTCTACCAGCACGCCGATGCTGACCACAGGCAGGTCTTCGCTGCGGGCGATGACCACCTCCGGCTGGTAGTTAAAAGCCAGGTCCACCTGGCCTGCGGCCACGAGTTTCAGGGGGTCTGCGGTGGCGGCGGGGACCTGAATCTCCAGGTCCAGGCCAGCCTGCTGGAACCAGCCCAGTTGTTGGGCCACATAGAGGGGGACATGATCGGCGTTGGGGAACCAGTCCAGCATCAGGGTGAGGTGCTGGGCCGCCCGGGGGGGAGCGCCGGGTTGCCGGAGCCTCCAGAGCCCGAGGAGAGCCAGCACCCCGAGGATCACCACAATCCAGAGGATGCGTTTTGCCATGGTACACCTCCACTTTTGCGCTTGGGGCTGAGATTTTACGGGGCGCGGGAAGGTGGGAGATGCGGGGGCACCCGGAGGGTGCCCCCGCACGGGATTACCGGTACTTCTCGGAGACGGATTTGCCCTGCAGGAAGAGCAGCAGGTAGTCGCGGCCGCCGGCCTTGGAATCGGTGCCCGACATGTTGAACCCGCCGAAGGGATGCACATCCACCAGTGCGCCCGTGCACTTCCGGTTGATGTACAGGTTGCCCACGTGGAACTCTTCCTTGGCCTTCTTGATCTTCAGCGGGTCGCCGGTGAACACGGAGCCCGTGAGGCCGTAGATGGTGTTGTTGGCGATGCGGAGGGCGTCGTCAAAGTCGCGGGCCTTGAGGACCGCCAGCACCGGACCGAAGATCTCCTCCTGGGCGATGCGGGCATTCTCCGGCACATCCTTGAAGATGGTGGGCCGGATGTAAAAGCCGTTGCCCGGGGCCTTTTCGCCACCGGTCACCAGTTGGCCTTCCTCCTTGCCGATTTCAATGTACGCCAGGATCTTGGCCTCGGCCGCGGCGTTGATCACCGGCCCCATGAAGTAGTTGTCCCTGGCCGGCCCGATCTCAATCCGTTCGGTGCGTTCCTTGACCATTTCCACGAACTCGTCGTAAATGGGCTCGGTGACGATGAGCCGGGAGGCCGCCGAGCACTTCTGGCCCTGGAACCCGTAGGCGGAAGCCACCACGGCGTCAGCCGCCTCCTCCAGGTTCAGGGCGTCCTCGTCCACGATGATGGCGTCCTTGCCACCCATCTCGGCGATCACCCGTTTCAGCCAGATCTGGCCGGGCTGCACCTTGGCGGCCAGTTCGTAGATGTGTTTGCCCACCTCCATGGAGCCGGTGAAGGCGATCATACGGGTTTTAGGATGGGCCACCAGGAAGTCGCCCACGGTGGAACCCGGTCCCGTGATCAGGTTCAAGACACCCGGCGGCAGGCCGGCCTCTTCCATGAGTTCCACGAACTTGTAGGCGATCACCGCAGAATCCGAGGCGGGTTTCAACACCACGGTGTTGCCGGTGACCAGGGCGGCGGTGGTCATGCCCAGCAGGATGGCCAGGGGGAAGTTCCAGGGTGGGATCACCACCACCGGGCCCAGGGGGATGTAGAAGTACTCGTTGCGTTCGGTTTCAATGGGCGTGAGTTCCTGGGGCTGGGCGTAGCGGATCATCTCCCGGGCGTAGAACTCCAGGTAATCAATGGCCTCTGCGACATCCGCGTCGGCCTCGGCCCAGTTCTTGCCCACTTCAAACACCTGCCAGGCGGCGAACTCCAGTTTGCGTCGCTTGAGCAGGGTGGCGGCCCGGAGGAGCACCATGGCCCGCTCCTCGGGGGGGACCCGTTTCCAGTACGCAGACCGTTCGGTGGCCACCTGGAGGGCGCTTTC
>CAZXAO010000099.1:0-6559 GCA_964638465.1 uncultured bacterium
CACTCCATAGGTTTTGGAGTGCGGTGCCCTGGCACCGCTTTCCTACCCCTGGGCAGAGAAATCGCGGCTGAAGCCGCTCCTCCTACAGGATCCACCCCACGGGATTTTCGGGGAAAATCCCGTGGGGACCCCGGGGAGGGAAACCACCCTCCGAAGGCCCGGGCCTACCGGGCCTCGTGGATCTGCCAGAGGATTCGCAGAAGGATGGGGAATCGCGTGGAGGGATGGGAAAAGAGGTCGGCGTTCAGCCGGATCACCCGGTCCGCCAGGCCAGCCCGCCGCCAGGCCGGATCCGGACTGCCCTGTTCCACCGGCCGGGGCAGGGAAACGCCCTGCACCATCTCCAGGATCCACGGTGGATCCAGCTGCACCAGGTACTCGGCATTGACCGGCACATAGCCCGTCTGCCGCACCAGGTTTTCAAAACCCGTGGCCTCCAGGAGTTCGTGCAGGAAGGTGCCCCGACCCACGAGATACAGGTTCTGGAGGGTGCCCGGTGTCCGGTCGGCCACGAACACCACCGGGATCCGACGCACCCGGGCCGCCCGTTGCCGATACGCCTGCAGGGTCTCCTGGAGTGCCTGTTTCAAGCGGGTAGCCCGGGTCTCCAGGTGCAGCCATTTTCCCAGGGAATCCAGGCTCAGGAACACATCCTGAAGGTGCCGGGCAGGCAGGGTGCGATATCGCAGCCCCAGCCGACGGAGCCCCGGCCCCACAAAGGCCTCCTGGGCCCGGGTCAGGAGAACCAGATCTGGCTGGAGCGCCAGCACGGCCTCCAGGGAGGGATCCACCCACCCCCCCACCCGGGGCACGGAGGCCACCGCAGAATCCCGCTCGTACCGGGTCACGCCCACGATGGAAGCGGTGGCGCCCAGGTCCACCAGGATCTCGGTGAGCGAGGGTGCCAGGGAAACGATGCGAGGGGACGGTTGGCTCCCACGATCTTGCGCGGAAAGGATCAGGGCGAAGACCAGGAGTCCCCGGATCATCCCTCTGTCTCCCAGGACCGAATACGCTGGACGAGTTGATGAAATCCCGGATGATGCACCCGTTCCAGGATCCCCTGGATCCGTTCGTTCTCCCGGAAATACCGGGCCAGTTCCAGGTGCTTGTCGGTCAGGTCGTAGAAGGCGATCCCCCAGGGTTCGTACTTGGCCACGGTGAACAGGGCCTTAGCCAGTTCTGGCACGCAGGGTTCCACGAAATAGAGTTCCACCACCACCCGAAATCGTCGGAAGGTGTGCAGCAGGGCCGGAACCAGGATGTCCATCCAGTATGCCAGTCGGTAGTCCAGGGAGTACACCGGGAACATCAGGAACTCCACCTGGCCTTCCAGGAAGGCGGGGTCCACACCGTAGCGGTGTCGCAGGCCAAAGGGATCCGGAGGCAGGGTCAGGGCCAGGCGGGCGCAGGTGGCCGCCCGGATCTCCTGAAACCGCTCCCGGAGCACCTGAACCCGCCATGCCGCCAGATCCTGAGCCCCCCGGCGCTCCCGATCTGCCACACACCGGGAACAGTGACAGTAGCGCTCGTTGGGAAACTGAAAATCGGAAAGGAGCACGGTGCGGTCTGCCGGGATGGTGTGCAGGAGTTCCAGGATCTGGTGCCAGTGTTCCGGGTGATTGGGGCAGACCCAGGACCAGGCGAAACCGTCGTACACATTCTCTTTAATGACGGCGCGTTCACCCGTGACGGCCACGGCCGCCCGGTCGGGATCCTGCCGGATCCCCAAGGTATCGCCAAAAACCGAAACGGTGACGATGCGGGCCTCGGGCCTCAGGGGTTTGACCGCACCGAAGGGGAGCCGATGGGGCAGGAACACGCCGTCAAAGCGCCCCTCGTACTCGGGTTTCCACCGCTGGGTGGAAAGAAACAGCTTCACTGGGGTCCTCCCGATGCGAGTCTTCTCCGGGTTTCCTGTCGGCATCTCCTCCGGGCAACCCGGGAGGCGTCCGGGCCGGGCCTGGGACCCGAAGGACCCGGACGCCTGACCCATGGCGAGGATTCACTCTTCCAGTTCGTAGGCGTGCACCAGCTGGGCGCCACGGCCGGCCCCCAGGGTTACGCGTTCCAGCGTATGGCCCTGGAGGGTGACGATCAGCAGGGCGTCGTGGGCCTCAGGGTCGTTGCTGAAAACCGTCACATAGGCCACATCGCCGTCCACATCAATGTCCATCGGGGCAGTACCGGGTTCCAGTTGCTCGGACAGGTCCACGAAGTCGGTCACCTGCAGGGTGGCCAGGTCCACCACCACGATACCGGGAATGCCCCAGCCCACCACATAGGCGCGGCCCTGTTCCAGGTCCAGGGCACCGGGTACCCCCTGGGTGATGTTGGCCGTGTTCACCACCTGAAGGCTCTGGGGATCAATCTTCAGCAGATAGCCTGCCCCCAGGGCCCAATCGCCGCCGAGCACATAGAGGGCCTGGCCGTCGGTGGCGATCTTGGAGGGGTTCAGGCTCAAAAGCAGGCTATCGGTCACCTCCAGGTCCGGCGTGAGCACATAGAGTTTGCCGGTATCGCTCTGGTAGGTGGCCAGATCGTAGAAGGTGGCCACCACATAGAGCCGGCCGTCCAGGGCCACGATGCCGTCCAGGGCCTTGCCTACCGTAACGGAGTCCACCAGGTTCCAGGCCTCGTCCAGCCGGTACACCTGGTTCCGGGTAAAGGAGGTCACATAGGCGTTCTGGTCCAGGATCTCCATCTGCATGGGGTTGGAGCCGTTGGGCAGAGGGACCTCCCGGAGGACCTCCAGGTTCCGGGCGTCCACCACCTGCACCGAGGGCACGCCGGTAAACCCGGAGTTCACGAGGTAGAACCGATCACCGGTGGCCAGCAGGCTATTGGGGGTGTTCCCGGTCACAAAGACCTGGGTGAAGAGGCTATCGTGATCCACATCGTAGACATCGGCGGTCTCCTCCAGACCGTAGACCACCAGCACGCGATGTCGGACGGAAGGGGTTCCGTCCACGACGGTGCGACTACACCCGAGGACCAGCAGGGAGACCAACAGGGCACCAAGGGCCACCCTGTGCTTCATGACGAACCTCCTTTCCTTAGGGGTTTGGGGAAGTGGGTTGGATGCCAGGGCCAGTTCAGGGTCAGAATCCAGTAGCGTCCGGGTTGGGGGAATCCCCGGATCCACTGGTACCTCTGGTTCAGGAGATTGTGGATGCCTATGTCCACCTGAAGGCGTCCCAGGTGGGTGACGAGATGGGCATCCACGAGATGGACCGGTGGCAGGGTTTTGGGGCCGGTGGGGCGTTCCCACCGGGGTCCGATCCAGCGGTACCGCAGGCGCACGGGACCCCATCCACCCTCCAGGGACAGATGGGCCCAGGGCACATAGATGAGGTGTCGGGCGGCCTGCATCCGCCAGAAGGCCTGCAGGTCTGCCCGAAGGAAGACCCTTTCCCCTTGGACCTCCCCGCTGGCCTCTACCCCCTGCAGGCTGGCGTGGGATGCGTTCACGGGCTGGTACCGCCCCTCCACGGGCACCCACTGGATCAGGTGGTGCACTTCCCGGTGGAACACGGCCCCCTGGAGCCGATGATGTCCACGACGCCATCGGCCTCCGACCTCCAGTTCCCAGGAGGTCTCGGGCTGCAGATCGGAGTTGCCCCGGGCGAAGGGGTCCTCCGGCCAGTAGAGTTCGTTGAAGGTAGGTTCCCGGAATCCTGTGCTCCAGAGAAGGTAAACGCCTCCGGGCAGTCCCACCCCCAGGGTGGCGGTGGGCACCACGGAGCGTTGCTGGGTACTGGCATAGAGGCGACCCCCCAGGAGCAGCCGCAACCCTGCCGGGTGCAGCGTGTCCCGGAAAGCCACCTGCAGGGCTTCCCGACGGCGGTGCCCTACTGTGGAGGACCCGAGCAGGTCCACTGCACCCCGGAGTTCCAGCCAGCGGTGACGGTACCGCAGATCCACCTGGTGTTCCCGGTGCAGGGCCCGGGGCAGGACCTCGGGCCGATACCGGGTGTGGAACAGGGTCCAGCTGAGTTGCCAGTCCCCGAGCCGGAGGCCCACCAGGTGGCACCAGAGGTCCAGGCTATCCCGGCGGGGACTGACATTGGGGATCCGGGGAAGCCCGCCGGTCCGGCCGGTCAGGGTCCAGAAGACCTCACCGGTGCGGCCCAGCCAGCGGGCAGCCATGGCCACCCGTCGCTGGCCCAGATTGGTGATGCTCATCGGCCGGTCAAAGGCATCGGAGGCCTCTATCCGTTCTGGCCCCCGATAGGCCACGGCGGTGGCCTGCAGCCAGGAGGTGGGCCCCAGGGACCAGCTGTGGCGGAGGCCCAGGCCCCGTCCCCCCAGGCCATCCAGCTGGAGACGGACACCCGGCCGGAAGTCCACCTGGAGGTTCAGAACGCCGGCCATGGCGTCGGCCCCAAAGTAGGCAGAAAGGGGGTTTGCCAGGACCTCGGCTGCCCGCAGGAAACCGGGCGGAAACAGGTTCAGGTCCAGGTAGCCGCTCTGGGCCGGCCGGGCCGGGAATCCCTCCAGGAGGGTCTGGAGTTCCTCCATGCTGCTACCCCGAAGAGATACCCCCGCCACCCCCAGATAATCCCGAAGGCTCAGGGAGGGCAGCGTCAGCAGGTCCTCCGGTTGTCGGACCGGTGCCCAGGTATAGTTCAGGGGCAATCGTTGCGCCAGATCACGGGCAGGCGTTCCCCAGACCACCACCTCGCGGACCACGAAGTAGGGCACACCGGTATCTGCGGGGGCGGCGGTCGCCGCACTCGCTGCCATCAGCAGGAGGTGCCACAAAGGCCACATACCCAGTCCTTTCCCGGCAGGGGCAAAGGACCGTCCTCTGGGCTGGAGGGAAACCGAAAAGCGTTCCCCGCCCCACACCCCGGAGGCGGTCGTTCGGGGGTTCCGGGTCGGTCTCCCGGCTCGCAGGGGGCGTTGCCGCCAGGCCTTCCGCCTTCCCAGAGGAGGAGCCGGCACAGCCAACCCCGGCCTCCAGTGGCCTTCCTGGAAGGCCTCTTCCCTGCACACGGTTGCGGGGGCAGCGTGGGATTCGCACCCACTTCCCTGGGCCCCGGAACCGTCGCAATTATACAGGCCCCCGCAGGACGGCGTGCCGAAATTCACCAGAGCAACCCGATAGGGAAACTTCCGGGGATTGTGGCTGTGGGCTTGAGTTGACAAACCCCGGGAGGCTCTTCCAAAATAAAGCCGGCGCTTGTTTCAGGGTCAGCCAACCAAAGGAGGTGGCGATGTGGCGTAAGTGTGTGGGTGTGGCCCTGGTCCTCCTCGTCGGAGGGGCCTGGGCCTCCACGAAGTCTGCCGATGTCGCACCGGGGAAATCCACTCCCCGAACCGAGTGGAAGGCCCCTTCCCCGGTACCTGTGAAGGCTCCTCTCCCCACATCCCACGGCGCCTTCCGAACCGCCCGCGAAGCGCACCGTCATGTGACCGGGCCTGCGATCCGGTCTACCCTCCGCGGCCTCCGGAATCCCGGAGACACGCTGCACTTTGACGACCCCAACACCGCGGCCAGCGACGCTATCGGCCTCACCAACGGCGGCACCTACCAGGCCGCCATCAAACTCACCCCCGACGAACTTGGCCCCTATACGGGATACGCCGCTGTGGCCGTGCTCTTCTACCATTACGAATCGGGCACCCACAACGGCCGGGCCATCCTGTACGGCGCCGGGTTCCCACCTTCCGATACCCTCATCACCCAGGACTACTCGGTCACCGGCCAGGGGTGGTACCTGATCCCCCTGACTTCTCCGGTCCCCATTGATCCCACCCAGGACCTGTGGGTGGCCGTGGAGATCACCCACAACGCCGGCGAGTACCCCATTGCCGTGGACGCAGGGCCGGCTGTGGACGGCAAGGGCGACTGGGTGTACGCCGACGGCATCCCCTGGGACGAACTCCAGAGCTTCGGCCTGGACTACAACTGGGACATCCGCCTCATCGTGGAACCCTACCAGCTGCCCGACCACGACATTGCGGTCCAGAGCATCCTGGCCCCCACCGGCGAGGTGCCGGCCAACCAGCCGGTGACGCCCACGGCCCGGTTCCGGAATGTGGGCTCCAACTCCGAAACCTTCAACGCCTACTTTGAGATCTACCTGGGCGACTCCCTGGTGTACTCCGACATGCAGAGCAATGTGACCCTGGACTCTGCAGGGACGCAGGATCTCACCTTCAGCAACTGGACGCCCACGGAGTCCGGCGCCTACCTGGCCGTGGCCTACCACGACCTGGCCGACGAGAACCCGGGCAACGACACCGCTACGGCTGTGTTCTATGTGCGGGTGATCGGCACCGATTACCTGGTGGTGGACCTGGATCCCACGCCCCTGAGCGGTCCCGTTGTGGACCAGATCCTCATGGGTCTGGGCCATGCGGGCCGGTATACCACCAACCCCGACTACCTCACCTATGACACCCTGGTGCAGTACAGCACCGTCTGGGTGTTCTGCGGCATCTTCAGCAACAACACCCGGATCACCGCGGAACAGGGAGCCCAACTGGAACAGTACCTGCAGAATGGCGGCCGCCTGTATGTGGAAGGCGGTGACCTCTGGGGCTACGACCC
>CAZXAO010000100.1:0-6552 GCA_964638465.1 uncultured bacterium
CTGTTGCAGCAGGGCCCGGGCCACATGAGCCCCGATAAAGCCCGTGGCCCCGGTCACCAGGACCCTCATGGTTCCGGAGCATCGGGCGGGTTTCGCAGCGCCCGCAGGAGCCGGTCTTCCATGGAGGCCAGCCAGGTTTCCAGTCGCTGCTGGAGTTCCTGGATCTCGTGGACGCCCTGTTCGTAGAGCTGGGCCTGGAGTTTCTGGCGTTCCCGCTGGCATCGGTCCAGTTCCAGGCCGAAGGCCAGGCCCACGAGCACCAGGAACACGAGGGAGATCACAAAGAGGCCTGGCAGCAGATAGGTCATGGTCCGGGCCACCAGGAGGTTCACCGGGAACTGGCCCAGGGTCAGGTCCAGGTTCAGGCCCAGGAACAG
Source organism: uncultured bacterium (assembly GCA_964638465.1). GTDB lineage: Bacteria > Hydrothermota > Hydrothermia > WGAB01 > WGAB01 > WGAB01. The sequence continues at coordinate 378 of CAZXAO010000100.1, forward strand.
CAGGCCCAACAGGGCATACAGTACGATCAGGATCCAGCCCAATTTCATGGGGGCACCCTCCGTTCAAAACTCCTTCAGGGCGATCAAACCGCCCGCAATGGCCAACAGGTAAAAGGTAAAGAACCGCCACAGGATGACATACACGCCCAGGAGGTACTTGGGGCAGACCAGGGCGAAGAGGGCCGCGCCGCCCATCTCGGCCACGCCGCCGGCGCCCGGCGTGGGGATGTAGAGAAGCAGGGCCATCAACAGCACCTGAATCCCCATCACGGTCAGCACATTCACCGGTTCCACCCCCAGGCCATAGAGCGCCAGGGGAGCCAGGCTCAGGTAGACCAGCAGGGCTGCAACCGAGACCAGGGTGGCATACAGGAAGTACCTCCGGCCGTGGGCATCCCGCAGCACATTGCCAAAGATAAGCCGGAATTCCTCGGCCTCGGCGATCACGAACCGCAGGGCGCGATAGAGGATCGGGGGAATCCGGTGACGGAACCGTTCCAGGAGGCGCTCGGACCGGGCCGGCCGCACCATGACGAAGCCCCCCAGCACGGCGATCACCAGAACCACTACCACGAGGAAGTGCAGCAGCAACCGGATGAGACCGCTCTGGGTGGTCTGGAAGAACCGGAGGACCATCAGGGGGGTCAGCAGATACACGAAGCCGTAAATCAGGATCCCGCGGAGGGCCAGATAGGCCATGGCCCGGCCAGGCCCGATCTGGTCCTTCCGGAGAATGATGATTTGAAACGGAAACCCACCGGTCTGGAAGGGCGTCACCGCAGCGAAGAAGTAGCCCACCAGGATCACCTCCACGGCTCGCCGAAGCGAGAGGTTCTCGTGGCCCGTTTGGGCGATGAGCTGGAGCCGCCAGCCATCCAGGACCACAAACAGGCCCCAGACGAAGAAGAGGCCGATGATCACCGAGGGCTTGAGCTGACGCAGCACCCGGAAGGTCTGGCTTTCTACGGTCAACAGCAGGAGTCCGAGCAACACGAGGACGGTGAAGGTGGCGGAAATGCGGGCACCCCGCCGGATGCGCTGTCGGAGCACGGGATCCATAGGAGAGCATTTTAAACCCAGAAGCGGGCTGGCCCGTATAATTCGGCTATGGGACCCCAATGGCTATTGATCCTGAGCCTTTCCGGCGTTTCTCAACCCCCGACGGCCCCCTGGCACCTCCCCCTGGAGGCCCGGGTGCCGGACCTTCCTCCGGTCCTCACCTACCCCTCCACCCCAACCCGGGACACCACGGCCTGGACCAATCAGCAGTTGAACACCGACAACACCCCCCAGATCCAGAACGAGGAGCAGGTGGAAATCCATCCGGTAAACCCCTTGAATGCCGTGGCCGTATGGCGGGACTTCCGGCTGGGTTATCGCCGGGTGGGCATCGGTGTCACCCACGACGGGGGTCTCACCTGGAGCGACCACCTGCTGGAGGGCTCCCCCTACGACTGGGATTCTGACCCCGCCCTGACGGTGGGCGCCGACGGCACCTACTACCTGGTGGTCCTCTCCCTGAACGGCCTGTACGACGCCAACGGCCTCTTCCTGTTTACCTCCAGCGACCAGGGAGAATCCTGGCAGGGTCCGTATACCATCGTGGATGCTCCCACGGGCACCCCCTTCCACGACAAACAGATGGTGGTCTGCGACGCCAGTCCCGAAAGCCCGTACCAGGGCAACCTGTATGTCACCTGGACCCTTTTCGGAGCCGACTGGACCAATCCCATCTACCTGACGCGGTCCACCGACGGCGGCCAGACCTGGTCCTCGCCGGTGCAGATCTCCACCAGTTCCTCGTGTCAGTGGTCCAACCCGGCGGTGGGGCCCGACGGCGAGCTCTATGTGGCCTGGTTTGACTTTAGCAGCTGGAGCCTGCGGATCCGGAAGTCCACCAACGGCGGAGTGTCCTTTGGTCCGGAGCACCTGGTCCAGCCGGTGCGGCACGGCTGGGGCCAGATCATGGGCGATGTGGACATCATCAGTTATCCGGCCATGGATGTGGACCGGAGCGACGGCCCGGATCGGGGCACGGTGTACATCGCCTATGCCGACACTGGAGCCACGGGCACGGTGGACATCCTGTTCACCCGTTCCACCGATGGCGGCCAGACCTGGTCCTCGCCGATTCGGCTGAACGACGATCCCTTCACCTCCCCGGCCGATCAGTTCCACCCCTGGCTGGAGGTGGACGAGGACGGGGCGTTGCATGTGATCTTCTACGACCGCAGGAACGACCCCAACAACCTGGCCTTTGACCTGTACATCACCCATTCCTACGACGGGGGCCAGACCTGGACCCCCAATGAGCGGATCACCTGGGTCTCCTCGGAACCCATCGGACGGGCCGGGCTCATCGGCGAGTACATCGGCCTCTCGGTACGCCACGGTCGCACCCTGGCCGTGTGGACCGATACCCGCAACGGCAACCAGGATGTGTTCGCCGGCATCCCGGACAGTCTGGTGGCCATCCAGGAACCCGGGCCGCCGGTGGCTCAAACCTCGCGGGTTCGGATCCTGAGCCCGGTGTTCCGTCATTCCCTGCTCCTTTCGGTCCCCCGGCCGATGCCCCTCTCCGTATTCAACGCAGCGGGCCAGCGGATCTGGCACGGCCTCGTGGCCCCGGGCACCCATCGGATCCCCACCACTGCCTGGCCCGTGGGGGTGTACCTGATCCAGAACCAACGGGTGGTGCGAATCCCATGAAGGACCGGGCCCTGGTGCTCTGGGAAGACAAACAGTGGGTGAACCTGTACCCCCTGACCCTCTCCCACCCCACCTTTGAACTGCGGGTGGGCATCCTGAGGGTCATGGAGAAGTGGCGGCTCTATCTGGAAGCGGAGGAAGCCATTGCCCACACCCGTGACTACCTGTGGCCGGTGCTCCGCGAGCGGTACCCGTGGCTCAAGGACAACCTTCCGGCGGCAGAGTACTGGGTGATCAACGGCCGTGCCCTGCCCGATCCGATGCTCCTGGACACCCTGTGGGACCTGGAGCCCAACACCGGTCTCTTTGAGGGGCCCGAGTTCGTCGCCGCCCGCCTGCGACGCAGTGCCTGGCTGGCCCTCCGCCAGGGAGAGGCCCTGGAGGCCGTCCTGGAACGCCGGATCACCGTGGAGGGCGTGCTCTTTACCTACCTGTGGGACCTGGTGGCCCGGAACGCCCAGGAGATTGAGCGGGACCTGAGCATCGTGCCCTATGCCGAACTGTACCAGCCCCTGGACCCTGCCGTGAAGGTCCTGGGTGAACGGGTCTATGTGGGTCACGATGTGTTCATTGATCCCTATGTGGTGCTGGACGCCCGGGAGGGCCCCATTTTCATCGGTGACGGGGTCCGGATCCGGCCCTTCACCTACCTTCAGGGACCGGTGGCCATCCTGGCGGGCTCCCTGGTGAAGGCCGGCAGCCGCATCGGAGAGGGCACCACTGTGGGGCCAGTGTGCAAGGTGGCCGGGGAGATTGAAGCCTCCATCCTCCAGGGATTCAGCAACAAGCAACACGAAGGTTTCCTGGGCCACAGTTACCTCGGCGAATGGGTCAACCTGGGCGCCGGCACCGACAACAGCGATCTCAAGAACAATTACCAGCCCGTTCGGGTTCACCTGCCCCACGGCACCGTGGACACCCGACAAACCTTCGTGGGCCTGATGGCCGGCGACCATGTCAAGGCCGGCATCCACACCATGTTCAACACCGGCACCGTGGTGGGCTTTGGCGCCAATGTCTTTGACGCCGGCTTCCCCCCCAAGTTCATCCCCAGCTTTGCCTGGGGCGGCAAACAGGGGTTTGAAACCTATGACCTGGGCCGATTCCTGATCACCGCCCGCCGGGTGATGGCCCGCCGACAGGTGGAACTCACGGAGGCCTATCGCCAGATGGTGCACACCCTGTTTGAACTCACCCGGCCCGAACGCACCGGCAGCGTATAATTGGGCCAATCCAAACCCAACGGGAGGTTCCGGCATGAAACAGTGGATGTGGTCGCTTTTGCTGACAGCGGGGGCCCTGCAGGCCCAGACCGTGGTCAGCATCTACGACATCCAGTACACCACGGATCCCTCCGGGGATTCCCCCTATGCGGGCCAGACGGTGACCACCTACGGCATCGTCACCGCCGCCTTCGGCACCAACCTGGTGTTCATTGAAGAACGGCCCGGCGGCGCCTGGCACGGCATTCTCATCTATCGCGGCAACAACACCGAGCCCCCGGTGCAGGTGGGCGACAGCGTGGAGGTCACCGGCGAGGTCTCGGAGTACTACAACATGACCGAGATCAACATCTCCCAGGGCTCGCTGACGGTGCTGGCCTCGGGGCTCACCCCCCCGGGCCCCACCCTGCTCAGCACCGGCGAGGTGAGCCAGGAGATGTACGAGGGCGTGTTCGTTCGGGTGGAGAACGCCACCTGTACGGAGATGCCCAACCAGTACGGCGAGTGGTATGTGGACGACGGCTCCGGCCCCATCCAGATTGACGACCTGGGCGTCCCCTACACCCCCCAGATCGGGGCCACCTACAACATCCAGGGCCCCGTGCGCTTCAGCTACGGAGAGTTTGAGATTGACCCCCGCACCGAGGCTGACATTGAGTACCTGGGCGGTGGCCAGAACCTGCCCCCGCAGATCACTAACCTCGGTCGGGTCCCCGGCACCCCGGGTCCGGACCAGGCCGTGGCGGTCTTCGCCGACATCACCGACGAGAGCGGCCTGACGGGCGACGCCCTGTACTATGCCCTGAACACCCCCGCAGGCTTCGTAGAGGTCAGCCACGACTCGGTGGTGGGGTCCACCTTCTTCTACACGATCCCGGGCCAGCCCCTGGGCACCCAGGTGTTCTATTTCCTTTGGGCCCAGGACGACTCCGGAGCCACCACCACGACGGACACCCTCGCCTACACGGTGATGGAACTGCCGCCCGTAAAGATCAACGAGGTGATGTACGACCTGGCCAACGACGGAAGCCAGGGCTCCGAACCTTACGGCGAGTGGATTGAACTGTTCAACGCCGGTACCCAGGATGTGGACCTCTCGGGCTGGATCCTGACGGACATCAACCACCCGGATACCACCTACGAAGGCCGGTTCGTGTTCCCCAACGGCACCGTGCTGCCTGCGGGTAGCTTCCTGGTGCTCACCCACACGGCCGACACCTTCCTGCAGTACTTCACGGTGCCCCAGGGGGTACCGGTGCTCTCCTACGGCGAGGGCGACGGCGACTACCTGCGGCTCAGCAACGCGGGCGACGATGTGCACCTGTTCATGGCCGACGGCACCGAGGTGGACGCCGTGTGGTACGGCAATGGCGGCCAGATGGGCAGCACCCACGCCGCACCGGATGTGGACCCCGGCCAGAGCCTGATCCGGTACCCCGATGGCCAGGACACGGATGTGCCGGAGTTTGACTTCGTGGGCACCGACTCCCTGACGCCGGGATGGGGGAATGTCCTGGGTGTGACCGAAGGCACGCCCGGCCAGGCCCCGGCCCTCATCCAGGTGTTGCCCGAAGGGTTCCGGACCCTGCGGTTCAGCCTGCCCGAACGCACCGCCTACCGGCTCGTCCTCTACGATGCCACCGGACGCCGCGTGCTCCAGCAGCAGGGGAGGGCCCGGGAGGGACGGCTCACGCCGTCGCTCCCCGCCGGCGTGTACCTGTATGTGCTGGAGGCCGGCCACCATCGGGTCCACGGCACCTTCCTGTTGCTCCGATAAAGGGGATCATGACAGCGGAAGTCCGGCTCCAGCGGTATCGGGCCTGGATGCGGCAGCAGGGCGTGGACCTGGTGCTCATCACCCATCGGCCCAATCTCCGATACCTCACCAACTTCTCGGGTTCGGCGGGGTACCTGATCGTCCGGCCCCGCCGGGCCTACTTCGTGTCCGACTTCCGATACCGGGAACAGGCCCATCAGGAGGTCTACCCCTGGGTTGAGGTCCGCATCCCCCGGGAGGTGCTTCGGGAGGTTTTCCTGCTGCTCCGCCCCGGCCGTCGTATTGGCGTGGAGGCGGATCACATCACCCTGAAGTTCTACCAGCGGCTGCAGGGAGTCCTGACCCGTCGGTCCTCGCATCGGCAACTGGTGCCCCTTTCGGATCACCTGCTGCACCTCCGGGCCATTAAGGACGAGGAGGAGATCGCCCGGATCCGGAAGGCCCAGGAGATCACCGACCGCATCTT
>CAZXAO010000101.1:0-6465 GCA_964638465.1 uncultured bacterium
AACCAGGGGCACCGCCACCCCCGCATCGTCCAGGCTCTGGTACAACAGGCCGGCCGCGTCACCCTCACCTCCCGGGCCTTCCACAACGACAAGATGGGCCCTTTTCTCAAGAAACTCTGTGAACTCGCCGGCTTTGAAAAGGCCCTGCCCATGAATACCGGTGCCGAGGCCGTGGAAACCGCCCTCAAGGCCGCCCGCAAGTGGGGCTACCTCAAAAAGGGCGTGCCCGAAAACCAGGCCGAGATCATTGTGGCCGAGAACAACTTCCACGGCCGCACCATCACCATCATCAGTTTCTCCACCGAACCCCAGTACCGGTTCGGCTTCGGCCCCTTCACCCCGGGCTTCAAGATTATCCCCTTCGGCAACGCCCGGGCCCTGGAAGAGGCCATCACCCCGAACACCGTGGCCTTCCTGGTGGAACCCATCCAGGGCGAAGGCGGCGTCATCGTGCCGCCGGAGGGCTACCTCCGGGAGATCCGGGAGATCACCCGCCGCCACCGGGTACTCCTGCTCCTGGACGAAATCCAGACCGGCTTCGGCCGTACGGGCCGGATGTTCGCCTTCCAGCACGAGGACGCCCGGCCCGACATCCTCATCCTGGGAAAGGCCCTGGGCGGCGGCGTGTATCCCGTGTCGGCCATCCTGGCCGACAACGAGGTGATGGAGGTCTTCACCCCGGGCGACCATGGTTCCACCTTCGGCGGCAACCCCCTGGGGGCCGCCGTGGCCATGGCCGCTCTGGAAGTCCTCGTGGAGGAACACCTGCCCGAACGGGCGCAGGAACTGGGCAGCTACTTCATGGACCGCCTGCGCCAGATCCCCAGTCCCTATGTGAAGGAGGTACGGGGTAAGGGCCTGCTCATCGGCGTGGAGATCCATCGCCAGTACGGCACCGCCCGCCCCTTCTGCGAAAAACTCATGCACCACGGCATCCTGGCCAAGGAAACCCACGAGCAGGTGATCCGGTTCGCTCCACCCCTGGTGATCACCCGCGAGGAACTGGACTGGGCCCTGGAACGCATTGAACGGGTCCTCACCGAACCCCTGGAGGCCTGAGGAGAGGGCATAAGGAAACTTGACAAAGAGTCACTGAACCATTTTAATATCACCGGCTCCGAAAGGGGGGATGAGCCATGAAGATGCGGAAAAAGTTTGAGATCAACCCGAATGAGCCGGTGTACATGATCAGCGTGGCCGCCCGGCTGGTGGGGCTCCACGAACAAACCCTCCGCCTCTACGAAAAACGTGGCCTGGTGGTCCCCAAACGCACCAAAAAGAACACCCGGCTCTACTCCCTGAATGACCTCAAAAAACTGGTCCTCATCAAATTCCTGACCCAGCAAAAGGGGCTGAACCTCAACGGCGTAAAACTCTTCCTGGAGTACACCGAGGACATTGATCAGGCCCTGGAACAACTGGAACTGGAAGGATAGATGGACGAACCCACCGGCCCGGTTGAAGACCTGCTGCAACTCTACTTCCGGGACCTACAGGCCTACGAGCCCCTGAGCCGGGAAGAGGAGGCGGAACTTCTTCGCCGGGCCAAACAGGGCGACCGCGAGGCCATTGAAAAACTCATCAAACACAACCTCCGCTTCGTGGTCCACATCGCCAAGCAGTACGACGGCCTGGGCGTGCCCCTCCTGGACCTGATTGACGAAGGGAACCTGGGCCTCATGCGCGCCATTGAACGCTTTGATCCCTCCAAAGGGGTCCGGTTCCTGACTTACGCCATCTGGTGGATCCGCCAGGCCATCCTGCGCGCCATCCAGCAACAGGGCCGCAATGTTCCCATCCCCCGCGAGAAACGAGACCTCCGCCGCCACATTGAAGAGGTCCTCCGGGAACACCTCCACGATACCGGCGAAGAACCCTCCGTGGAGGAAATCGCCCGCATCCTCCAGATCCCTAAACGCGAGGTGGAAAAGGCCCGGGACCTGGTGTTCCGCGAGATCTCCCTGGATACCGAGGTGATCCCGGGCGAGGACCGGCTCCGTCTGGAAGACCTGCTCACCGAAACCACCCGCCCCACCCCCCGGGAACTCTGGCAACGCGAGGAAACCGTCCGACGGGTCCACGAGATCCTGGACCGCCACCTGGACCCCCGGGAAGCCCGCATCCTCAAAATGTACTTCGGCATCGGTCATCCCAAACCCTACTCCCTCCAGGAGATCGGCCAGGAGCTGGGCATCTCCCGGGAACGCGTCCGCCAGATCAAGGATCGCGCCCTGCGGAAACTCTTCTACCGGTTCGGCGACCAGCTCAAGGACCTCCTGGAAACCCCATGAAGGTCCTCATCGGCTGCTGCGGCTTCCCGGTGTCCCTCCCCAGGTACGCCCGGGAACTCTCCCTCGTAGAGGTCCAGAAGACCTTCTACCGGATGCCCCAAAGGGACACCCTCCGCCGGTGGCGGGACCAGGTCCCCCCAGACTTCGTGTTCACCCTGAAGGTTCCCCAGCTCATCACCCATCCCCCCTCCAGCCCCACCTACCGGAAAGCCCGCCTCCAGATTCCCCCCGAGTTCCACCACCGCTACGGCTTCTTCCGCCCCACCGACGAGGTGTTCCAGGCCTGGGAACAAACCCTCCAGGCCGCCGAGATCCTCCGGAGCCCGGTGCTCGTGTTCCAGACCCCGGCCCGATTCTCTGAAACCCCGGAACATGTGGACCACCTGTACGCCTTCTTCTCCAGGATCCCCCGCGAGGGGCACACCCTCGCCTGGGAACCCCGCGGCACCTGGCACCGCGAAACCCTCCGCCGGATCTTCCAGGACCTCCAGCTGGTGCATGTGGTGGACCCCTTCAAGGACCAAACCCTCACCCCCGGCTTCGTCTACTACCGGCTCCACGGCCGGGGCCAGGGGTACCGCTACTCCTACAGCGACGAGGAACTCCGGGAACTCCGGCGGCTTCTCCCGGCCACCGCAGGCGAGGCCTATATCCTTTTCAACAACACGAACATGTACCAAAACGCCCTGCGGTTTCAGGCCCTTTGGCAGGAAACCCTCGCAAACAAGGAGTAAGGCATCATGGGACTCGTCCTCGTGGAAAAGGACCAGGGGATCGCCCTGGTCACCCTCAACAACCCGGAAAAGCTCAACATCCTGAACCTGGCCATGCTGGAAGCCCTGGACCAGACCTTTGAGGAACTGGCCAGCGACGACGAGGTGCGCGTGGTCATCCTCACGGGCCAGGGCAAGGCCTTCGTGGCCGGCGCCGACATCAAACACATGAGCGGGCTGGACGCCGTGGGCGGCCTGGAGTTCGCCCGGAACGGCCAGCGGGTGTTTGAAAAGATTGAGAACCTGCCCAAACCCGTGATCGCCGCCATCAACGGCTACGCCCTGGGTGGCGGCATGGAGCTCGCCATGGCCTGCGACCTGCGGATCGCCTCCGAAAAGGCCGTGCTGGGCCAGCCCGAGGTCCATCTGGGCCTGATCCCGGGCTTCGCCGGCACCCAGCGGCTCCTGCGACTCGTGGGCTACGGCTGGGCCAAACGCCTGATCCTCACCGGCGAGCGGATCTCCGCCCAGAAGGCCTACGAAATCGGCCTGGTGGAAGAGGTGGTGCCCCACGAGGAACTCCTGGACCGCGCCCGGGCCCTCGCCCGCGAGATCCTGAAGGGCTCCCCCGAGGCCCTGGCCTTCGCCAAGGAGGTGATCAACCGCGGCCGCAGCACCAACTTTGAGGCAGCCTGCGCCTACGAGGCCAACGCCTTTGGCCTTCTGTTCGCCACCGGCGAACCCCGGGAGGGGCTCCAGGCCTTCCTGGAAAAACGCAAACCCTCCTGGCACCCCGAGGCCTGACCCCTTTGCCTGCCTTCTGCTGCGGGTTCGGGTCCCCGGGACCCGAACCCGCTGTATATTAACCGGCTATGTCGCTGGATACCCTGCAACGCATCAAGGAGGAACAGGGCCGGATCCTGGTGATCTCCCATGTGGATCCCGATGGCGATGCCGTGGGCAGCGTGCTCGGCCTGTACCTCTTCCTTCGCCACCTGGGCAAGGAGGTGGACGCCGTCCTCAAGGATCCACCGCCTGCCTACCTGGACTTCCTGCCCGGCCTGAACGAACTCCTGCCCGAACCCCGCCCACCCTACGCCCTCACCCTGGTGGTGGACGCTTCAGGCTTTGACCGCACCGGCTTTGACGAGATGGCCGGCCTCGGCGACCTGGTCCGCATTGACCATCACATCACCGGCCACCACTACGGCCCCTGGGACTACCTGGACCCCAAAGCCCCCAGCTGCGGCCTGCTCATCTACCGCCTGATCCGGGCCTACGATCGGGAGGCCTTCACCCCCGAGATCGCCACCTGCCTGTACACCGCCCTGCTCACGGACACCGGCGCCTTCAAGTACCTGAACCGGGACCCCGAGGTCTTTGACGCCGCCCGCGACCTCACTCAGCTGGGCGCCAACCCCGGCGAGATCGCCCGGCTGGTGTTCCAGCGCCGCCGCCTGGAGGCCGTACGCCTCCAGGCCCGGGCCCTGCAGTCCCTGCAACTCGCCCTGGAGGGCCGCGTGGCCTATGTGGTGGTCCGCGAGGAGGACCTCCAGGCCGCCGGCGCCGAACCCTCGGATACCGAAGGCCTGGCCAACCTGGTGCTCTCCATCCGCGGGGTGGCCGTGGGGGTCATGTTCCTCCAGGATCAGGACCACTGGAAGATCAGTTTCCGCGGTAAGGGGGTCGTGGACCTGGCCCTGATCGCCGAGGCCTTTGGCGGCGGTGGCCACAAGAACGCCAGCGGCTGCCGCGTGCCCGGCCCCGAAGACCGCGTGGTGGCCGCCGTACTCCAGGCCCTCGCCCAGGCCCTGAAGGGCTTAGACCTTTCCAGTTTTGCCCTGTAAAATAGCCCAAAAGAGGGCACCATGACGGATTGGGACCTGTGGTTTGAAAGCCTGGAGTTCTTCGTCGTCTCCGGGGGAAAGGAAAAACAGGCCTTTACCCCCGCCTGCAATGTTTACGAAACCCCAAGTCACCTGGTCATCCAGGTGGAACTCCCCGGGGTCCTGAAACAGGATGTCCGCCTGGTGATCCAGGATAACCTCCTCATCATCACCGGCGAACGGCGGGACCTGGAACCCGAACCGGAACGCCGATACCACACCCTGGAGTTCGGCTACGGTCCCTTTGAACGCCGGATCCCCCTGCCGGGCCACCTGGACCTCCGTCAGGTGGAAACCCGGCTGGCCCACGGCATCCTGACCCTCAAGATCGCCAAACGTCAGCGGATCGTGGAGGAAATCAAGGTGCAGGACCATGATGACTGAGGAGATGGCTCCTCAACTGCCCAAGCCCGAGGAATCCAGCGTTCCCATCCCCGAACTCCTGCCCGTCCTGCCCGTCAAAGGGGGGGTGGTCTACCCCAACCTGGTGGTGCCCCTGGTGCTCACCACCGAGCGCGCCCAGAAACTGGTGGACGAGGCCCTCAAGAACGGCAAACTCATCGCCACCGTCACCCAGAAGGATCCCCACAAGGAGGACGCCGGCCCCGAGGACATCTACCGCGTGGGCACCGCCTCCCTCATCCTCAAGATGATGCGCACCCCCGACGGCCAGATGCGCATCCTGATCCAGGGACTGGAACGAATCCAGGTCCTGGAGTTCGTTCAGACCGAACCCTACCTCAAGGCCCGGGTCCAGGTGCTGGAGGAACACGAGGAGGATAGCGCCGAACTGGCCGCCCTCAAGAACTCCGCCCTCCAGATGTTCCAGGAGATCGTCAAGCACTCCCCCTACCTGCCCGAAGAACTGGCCAATGTGGCGGTGAACATTGAGGAAGCCGGCAAACTCGCCGACTTCATCGCCACCTACATGAACTTCAAGGTGGAGGAAAAGCAGCAACTCCTGGAGGCCGTGGATGTGGTCCAGCGGCTCCAGCTGCTGAACCAGCTCCTGGGACGCCACCTGGAAATCCTTCGCCTCTCGGCCAAGATCCAGGATCAGGTCAAAAGCGAGATGGACCGGGCCCAGCGGGAGTACTACCTGCGGGAACAACTCAAGGCCATCCAGAAGGAACTGGGCATCCTGGATACCCGCGAGAAGGAAATCCAGGAACTCCGCGAGAAGATTGAAGCCGCCGGTATGCCCGACTCCGTCAAGGAGGTGGCCCTCAAGGAACTGGATCGCCTCCGCAGCATCCCCGCAGGCTCCCCGGAATATCCGGTGATCCGCAACTACCTGGACTGGCTCATCGCCCTGCCCTGGTCCCGGGAAACCCGGGATAACCTGGACCTGCGCCGGGCCCGCCGCATCCTGGACGAGGACCACTACGACCTGGACCGCGTCAAGGAACGCATCCTGGAGTTCCTGGCGGTCCGGAAACTCCGCCGCGACACCCGGGGCCCCATCCTCTGCTTCGTGGGCCCGCCCGGCGTGGGCAAAACCAGCCTGGGCCGGTCCATCGCCCGGGCCCTGGGCCGAAAGTTCGTCCGCATCTCCCTCGGCGGCGTCCGCGACGA
>CAZXAO010000102.1:0-6430 GCA_964638465.1 uncultured bacterium
CACCTTGGGGAAGTAGGTCATGTGGGCGCCCGAGAGGATGGACAGGCCGATGACATCCACATCCTCCTGCAGGGCGGTTTCCACGATGGCCTCCGCCGTTTGATGCAGGCCGGTGTAGATCACCTCCATGCCGGCGTCGCGGAGGGCGCGGGCGATCACCTTGGCCCCCCGATCGTGGCCGTCCAGGCCGGGTTTTGCGATGAGCACGCGGATCTTCCTCGCCATGGGTTGACTCCTTCCGTTAAGCCCCGGGGTTGTCCTCAGAACCCCAGCAGGTGCAACAGGATTTCCACATGGTACGCTGCCATTCGGCCCAGAACGCTGGCCTCGGTGATGTTGCTAAGGTAATGGTGACGCAACAGGAAGGCAAATACGCCGCCCACCAGGATCCAGGTTTCCAGGAAGGCCAGGAGGGCCCCGCCGATGCGGTCTATGGGACCCAGGAACAGGCTGCGGACAAGGCCCCGCAGGGTGATGCCTGCGACATTGGCCACAAGCACCGTGGCCACGAAGATCAGGAGAAAGGCCAGCACCTGCTTGAGCACCATCACCTCTTCGGGCAGGAAGTGGAACAGGGGGACGACCTGGGGCAGGAGAGAGAGCCCCAGGGCGATGCCGGCCACGATCCCCAGTACCGAGAAGACCTGAAGGATCAGGCCTTTGCGGAGCCCGCCGGCGGCATTGCCCAGGAGGATCAGGGCCAGCAGGAGGTCCACCACCCACCGGGTCATCCTCAGAACTCCACGATCTCCGCCGTCAGGGTGTCCAGGTCCAGCACCGCAAAGGTCCTGCGACCGGTCAGGTAGCCGCAGGCCTCCCCCGGGTTCAGGATCAGGTGGCCATTGGGACGCCGTTCGTTCCGGACCTCGTGGGTGTGGCCGTAGAGGACCACCTCAAAGGCTTCGGCCAGGGCCTCGGGCGCAAAGGGTTCGTGGGTCATGTGGATGCGGCGACCGCCGAGCTCCAGGACCACGGGCTGCACCCGGATCTCCGCCCCCGACTTCTGAAAGGTGTCCCGCAGGAACAGCCGTTCGCCGTCGTTGTTGCCGTAAACCGCCAGGAGATCCCCCGTGTAGACCTCGCGGATGAACCGCACGACGAAGGGGGCAATGACATCGCCCAGATGTAGGGTTTGCTGGAGACCCAGGGCCTGGATCCGGCGGAAGGCCTCCTGCACGGCCGGCAGATGGTCGTGGGTGTCTGAGATCACAGCGATCCTCATGGTTCAATACCTCCAGAGCGCCAGGGCGACGAGCCCCACCAGCATCAGGGTTTTGAGATGTTCCGAAAGCCGTTCGGGCGCAATGGATTCCATCTTCAGGATAAGGGAAAGCAGGGGAAAATCAACCCCCAGAAGCACCACCAGCAGGTACCACCGGCCGTAGTGGCCGGTGAGGTAAGGGAGGGGGGTGATCAGGATGAGGAGCCCCAGGATCCCCCGCACCAGGGCAAGGATCCGGGTCCGGGGCCATTGGAGGGCCAGAGTGCTGCCGGGCGCCAGGCGGTCGCCGGCGACATCCTGCAGGTCCTTGATGAGTTCCCGGGCCAGATGCATCAGGAAGGCGAAGGCGAAGGGAAAGAGCATCCGGTCGGGCCGGCCCACCACGGCCCCGGCGAACACGAAGGTGAGGCCGGACACCAGGCTCACGATGAGGTTGCCCACCAGGGGGATGCCCTTGCCCCGGAGGTCGTAGAACACCAGGAGCAGGGCAGCGCTGAGGGCGATGGCCAGGGGGAGCGGGCCCAGGGGCCGGGCGGCCAGCACGCCCGTGCCCAGGAACACCAGGGCCACCGTGAGAGCCACGGCCGGTGAGACCTCCCCCCGGGGCAGGGGGCGTTCCGGGTGGGCGATCCGGTCCACGGCCAGGTCCACCACATCGTTCAGGAGGTTGCCCCCGGCGGTGATCAGGGCCACCACGGCGAAGGCCAGAAGCCGGGCCCAGGGCAGGGGGCACTGGCCGGCCAGGGAGAAGCCCACCTGGACCACCAGAAGGGCGATGAGAACATTGAAGGGACGGCTGAGCCGCCAGAGGGCCCGCAGGACGGTCATGGACCCTTCTTGAGAACCTCGCCCAGGTTCAGGATGGTGCCCTGGTCCGAGACGATCACCTGAACCCTGTCGGAGAGTTTGTCCACATACAGGTACCGGATATACTCCGGGTGTTTCTTGAGTTGCCGGGATACGATCTCAATGGCCTTGGCCTTCCCCTCGGCCTCAATCTGCTTCCTCTGGGCTTCCATCTCCTCCTTCTGCAGCACATACTTCATCCGCTCGGCTTCCTGCTGGGCGATCTGTTTCTCTTCAATGGCCCGCGCGAAGTCCGGGGTGAAGTGCACATCCCGCAGCACGATCTCCTCCACGATGAAGCCGTCGGGCTCCAGGAGGTTTCGGAGGCGATCCAGGATCTCCTGCTGGATGTAGAGGCGTTTGGCCGAGTAGACATCCATGATGGGGTACTCGGAGATCACATGCCGCACGATGGACCGGATGGCAGGGCGGACCACCTTCTCGTCGTAGTCCGGACCGATCCGCCGGTGCACCGAGACCAGGCTGTCGGGGTTGATGCGGTACCAGCAGGTGAGATCAATGCCCACCTGGAGGCCCTCCTTGGTGGGGGACCAGAGGGAGTCGTCAATGTCCCGGCGTTTGCCTTCGCCCTTGCGGGCGGACATGGTGTACTCCTGGCGGCGCAGGTCGTAAAGGTAGGTGTTGTAGATCAGGGGGGGCACGAAGGTGACGCCTTCGCCGGCCACGGAGAAGGTTTTGGTGAGCACATTGAACTTGACCAGGGCGTGGCCCACCGGCACCACGCGAATGCTCAGGGCGAAAAAGAGCACGATGAGCACGCCCAGGATCCTGGCGAGCAGGGGCACCGTCAGGTTGAACTGACGCACGGCCAGGATCTCCCCTTCGCGTTCCGTGATGACCACCCGAACGGAGGTGCGGTACACCCAGTAGCCGAGGGCGAGGAGCACCAGGAGAACCAGCAGGATCATCCACATCACCGGCCATTGTAACCGTCCCCCTGGAGGGTGTCAAGGCAGGATCAGTCCAGAAGTTCAGGGATATGCCGAAAAAGCGTGCCTCCCAGGTCCTTCAGCACCTGAACCGCCAGGTCGTAGGAGGCCGTGCGGACATGCCTCCGATCCCCGGTTTCCCTGGGAAGTGCAAGATCGCAGGGGATCCACCAGTCGGGATGCTCCCGGGAAAAGGTTTCTACCCATTTCCTGCGGATTTCCAGGGCATCGGAGCGGACCTTGATGACGGTCTGCCGGTGCGCCCGCCACCAGGGAAGGGCCGGGTCGGCATAGATGATCCCCTGAGGGATGAGAAACAGGGTAGCGGTGTTCCAGAGGGATCGTTGAGGGGAACGGCCCTGCACATTGATGAGGCGCGTCGTGGTGGACTTGAGCATGGACTTCACCGAGTATCCGGCGTGGGCGTTTTCAAAGATGAGGTCCCAGGTGGAAGCCTGGGTCCCCCGGTGTTTCACGGGAACGCCGCAGGCCCGAAAGGCCGCACCCAGGACGATCTCCGTGGCACCCCCTACCACGAAGCGGTTTTCCCGAACCGTGGTGCTATACCGGTGATGGAGTTCCTGCAGGGCCTGTTGCACATCCTTCTGAAGGGCGGGGAAACATTGCTTCACTCGCTGAAAGCCCTGGCGTTCTGCCACAAAGTGGACCTCTCTCATGGTTCCACAGGTTCTTTACGCTTTCCGGGCCGTCCGGACCCGTGACGGGTTGGAGCCTTTCTGGACCGTTCCAGATACCCCCGGGGAGCATCCAGGGGAATCTTCAGGAACCGGGCCACCAGCTGTCGGTGCCGCAGCGATAGGGGCTCTCTGAGCCGACGATAGGCGTAAGCCACATACCGGGGCACAATGTCGTATCCCACGGCATTTCTCCCCAGTTCCAGGGCCACCTTGGCGGTTTGCCCCGAACCCAGGAAGGGGTCCAGGACCGTGTCCCCCGGGTAGGAGTACAGAAGGATCAGGCGATACGGGATTTCCTCCGGGAAGGGGGCAGGGTGGTCCAGCGTCCCGGGAGGCACGGGGGCGATGTGCCAGATGTTGTTGGCGATCTCCTGGACGAACAGTTCGTCTACGGTCACCCGCGCCCGGTCCCGCACCGATGGGTCTACGGACCGATAAAGGGGCGGGCCGGGTTTCCGGAAGATCAGGATGTACTCCACCATGATGTTCGGGTGATAATACCCGGGGAAGGGATGCTGGATGAAGACGCCGGCTCGCTTCACGCCCGCCGTCGTTTTGTGCCAGAGGATGTCCTGCACGAAGTCCCAGCCTTCGCGGCTCAAACGATGCGTGAGGTCAAAGGGCAAGGGGTAGAGTTTTCCTTTCCAGAGCACGGTGCCCACGACGATGGCCAGGTACCCTCCCGGTTTGGTGACCCGATGGACTTCCTGAAAGATCCTGGAAAGCCAGGTCAAATAGGATTCGTAATCCTGGAAGCCCTGCTGGTACGCCCTCGTCCGGTAGAAGCCTTCGGTGCCTTCCTCTGCGTAGCGATCGTAATCAATGGCGTTCCAGTAGGGGGGCGAGGTCACCGTGAGGGTGATCGTCCCGTCCTGCAATTCTTCCATTTTTTCACTGGACCCTACAAAGAGCCTGGCCGTGCTCCGGCCAAAAAGGCTCTCTTTTTCGTAGCGATAAGTTTTTTTCTCGTCGCCCATCGGGCTAATTATACACCGCTTGCGTGCCATATCCTTAGCACCAAAGCAAGGGAGGCGTGTGATGAAAGAGGTGTGGATGTTTCCTGGACAGGGAAGCCAGCAGGTGGGCATGGGGAAACGACTCTACGAAACCCTGGACTGGGTTCGGGAACTGTATCAACGGGCCGAAGAGGTGCTCCAATTGCCCCTGCAGCAGGTGTCCTTTGAAGGACCCGAGGAAACCCTGACCCAGACCCTCTACGCCCAGCCCGCCCTCTTCGTGTACGAGGCCGCCCTGAGCCGACTCCTCCGCGAGCGCTTTGGACGGACCCCGGACCTGGTCATGGGCCACTCCCTTGGGGAACTCTCGGCCCTGTATGCCGCCGGGGTCGTGGACCTGGAGGCCGGGCTCCGGCTCGTGGGCCAGCGGGCCCGCCTCATGCAGCAGGCTGCCGAGCAGCGCGCAGGCACCATGGCCGCCATCCTGGGCCTGACCCCGGAGGTCATTGAAGAGGAGCTCCAGCAAGTGCCCGGCACCGTGGTCATGGCCAACTTCAATTCCCCGGGCCAGGTGGTCATCTCCGGTGAGGAGGCCGCCGTGCTGGAGGCCATGGAACGCCTTAGGGCCCGCGGTGCCCGCCGCGTGATCCGCCTCCGGGTCTCCGCCGCCTTCCACTCTCCCCTGATGGACCCTGCCCAGCAGGCCTTTGCGGCCTTTGTAGACCAGGTGCCCTTCCGGGAACCCTGTTGTCCTGTGATTCCCAACGCCACCGCCCGGGCCACCCGGGATCCCCACGAGCTCAAGGAGGCCCTCAAGGTGCAACTCCGGCGGCCCGTGCTCTGGGCCCCGTCCCTGGAGGAGGCATACCGCCTGGGCGGACGCCGTTTCGTGGAAATCGGCCCGGGAACCGTGCTCCAGGGCCTGACCCGCCGCACCCTCCAGGGCGTGGAGATCCAGGGGATCCAGGAGAACATCCTGGACCTGTAACGGCCCCCTTCGGGCCGTGGGTCCCGTCCCTGCGGGTTCCTCCGTTGCCGGGAAAGCCGTATATTTTGGCATATGCGGGTCATTGAACGGATCCAGGAGATGCAGCAGGTCGCCGACGACCTGCGACGGCAGGGGAAGGCCATCGGGTTCGTGCCCACCATGGGCTCCCTGCACGAGGGTCACCTGTCCCTTGTCCGTTGTAGCACCGACGAGAACGACATCACCGTGGTGTCCATCTTCGTGAACCCCACCCAGTTCGGCCCCAACGAAGACTACGAACGCTATCCGCGGGACCCCGAGGGCGATCTGGCCAAGTGCGAGCGGGCCGGTGTGGACTATGTGTTCATGCCCCCGGTGGAGGAAATGTACCCCGAGGGCTTTGTGACCTTCGTGGAGGTGACGGGCCACCTGACCCAGACCCTTTGTGGTGCCTTCCGCCCGGGCCACTTCCGCGGGGTGACCACGGTGGTGACCAAACTCTTTGAGGCTGTCAAACCCCATCGCGCCTACTTTGGCAAAAAGGATTACCAGCAGTGGCGCGTGGTCCAGCGGATGGTGCGGGACCTGAACATGCCCGTGGAGATCGTGGGGTGTCCCATCGTTCGCGAGCCCGATGGCCTGGCCATGAGTTCCCGGAACCGGTACCTCTCGGAGGAGGAGCGTCGGTCGGCGTTGGCCCTCTATCGGGGGCTGCTCATGGCCCGGGAACGGATCGCCCACGGCGAACGGGATCCCTCCCGGATCATCCGTGAAGTCCACGAGTTCATTGA
>CAZXAO010000103.1:0-6380 GCA_964638465.1 uncultured bacterium
ATAGCCCCGGGCCTGCGCCGGTGCGGGGATCTTTATGGTCACCGGATGCGCCAGGGGCAGGTCTGAAGACCCCACGGCATACACCGGAGAAACACCCTCTTCCACACCCGGAATCCGGTGGGCCAGCGCCTGTGGACGAATCCGATCCACCACCAGCGTCCGCGGAGCCGACAACGCTCCTTCGGGGACCTCAATCTCCACCGTACGACCGATCGCCCAGTAGTGAGCACCCTGCTGCCCCACGGTTTGCACATTGAGGGTGTCGGGTGGGACAGTGGCAGCGTTCCCCACCCGGTCCTGGGCCCAGAGTGACACCTCCAGGTCACCCCGCAGCGCCGTACTGGTAACCACCGCGTAGGTAAACACGCTGTCCCCCGATGCCCATCGGTTCATCAGGTAATCTTCTTCCGTGCCGTCCGACAGCGACTTCAGGATGAGGGTGGGCTGCTCCAGGTTGACATCCGTATAGAGGGGATAGAAGGACTCCCCCACCCGATCAAAGCCCGTCACATACAGGGAGAGCACCCAGTGGTGACCGGGATTCGGGAGGCTGTAGATCCCCAGGATCGTGGGAGGCGTCGCATCCTCGGAGATGTAGTAGTTGTAGGTTTTGGAGGTATTCAAGCTCAGGGCCATCATCTTGTAGTTGATGGAGGCCGCAGAGCCGTCAAGAAGCAGGCTGAAGCGTCCCAGCGAATCCACGGGCACCATCTCCGGCATCGTATCCCCGTAAATGACCCAGAGGGAAAGATAATCTGAGGCATCATCCTGGGCGTTGAACTGCAGGTGGACAGTATCCGAGGCCGTTCCACGCCAGAAGGCCACCCCTGTGGGGGCCAGGACCTGCACGGACTTGGTTTCGGTTGCAGAAGGGACAAGGGAGATGGCATCTGTCCCCACCGAGATGTCCAGATCCTCGTAAGACCCCATGAGATTGGCCAGGTGCCACTGAGCCAGGAAAGACCAGAGGGAATCCTGGCCGTTGCTGTATGTCCGGATCGACTGGTCCAGAAGGGTATACCCGGTTTCCCGAAGATCGTGGGCGACGCCTTCCACGACGGCCTCGTCTCCGTAGCGCTCGGAGAGATACTGGAAGAAGAGGAACATCCGCTCCCGATCAATCTCCCGGGCCACGGGGGAATCCAGCCACTGGTGCGTGTAATCCAGCAGGGGTACATTGAGCTTGGCCTTGTCGTTCAAGTAATCGTAACCACCGGAAATGCCATCCGCGATGTCAAACCCGGCTTTATAGGCGGCCCACATCGCAAGGCCCGTGTTCACTGCAGGTGACTCCTGGGGATCCACCGACCAGAGGGCATACCGTCCCATGAGGTATGCCAGGAAAGCCCGCATCTTTGCAGGGCCATCCTCGCCCATGGTGATGAACCGGGCAAGATCCACCACAAAGAGTTCCTTCTTGGAAGAGGTCGGGCTGAAGAGGTCCTCGTCCGCAGGATCAAAGTAGCCGTACACCGGGGTCACCGTCGGATCCGTGGCGTTGGTAGTCTGGACCAGCCGGGTCAGCACGATGAAGAGTTTTTCTCCATCTACATCTACGAGATCCGTGGGCTGGTACCCGAGCACATCCAGAATCGCCTCGTAGGCCGAAACGCCGGTCCCAAGGGGATCTTCAAAGGCGGCCAGCACATCTCCCACGCTCTCGTCCGTGATCAGACTCCCGATCCCATTGGAGACATTGACCCATTTGCTCTGTCCTTCGTCATAGCGATACACCCCCTCATCGCATCCGAGATACAGGGTCCCGTCCTGGTGCAGGTACAGGGTATACACATTCTTGCTGCCCAGGGCTTCAAGTACCTCCAGGCCGGCCGAGAAGTCCTGCCAGGTGGAGCCGCCGTCGGTGGTCTTCTTCACACCTTCGCCCATCAGGGCAATGTAGTATGTGCTGGCATCAACGGGCAAAACATCGTTCACCCTTCCACCGGTGTATTTGGCCTGCCAGGTATTCCCCTGGTCCGCAGAGGCGTAGAGACCGAAGTTCCCGGCCACAAAGAGCTGAGCACTGGTGCTGTCATAGAGGATCCGCCGGACCGTATCGCCGGGAATCGCAGAAACCTGGACCCAGTTTTCCCCCTGCTTCACATAGAGTCCCTGGCCCGTTCCCGCAAAGATCCGGGTCGTATCCTGGGGTAGAACCGCAATGGCATAGACCGGGACATCCTCCAGTCCCTGCCCCAGTGGCTGATAACTGGCCAGCTGGTTAACCCCTTGGGTCTCAATCCGGAAGGGTCCTTTTTCCGTTGCTGCATACAGCACCAGGCCGCCCAGGAAGTTATCGGCAGTGTACGGGTTCCGAACGAAGTCATAGATCACGGTATCCAGCATGGCCTGGGTCTCCCAGGAACCGGGGTTCAGCGAGTTGGCCCGGAACAACCCCTCGCTCGTGGCTGCGTAAATCACATACTGGATCACACCGCTCTCGTCGGGTGTGGAGATTACTCCGTAGATGCTCATGTCCGGGTTCACCACCAGGTCACCTGCAGGGGTGTAGGAACTGTCTGCATACAGATCGGGGCCCGAGAGGGCACGGTTCCAGGTCCAGTGGGTTCCATCGTCACTAACATAGGCATAGGTAGGGGGTTCGGCACCCAGCCGTTTGGTGGCTGCCCAGATCTGATCCGCAATGTAGGCGAGTTTCACCACGGCCACCCGGTCCGCGGTTACGATGAAGCAGTGATCCCCCTCGGCCCGGATGACCCCCACCTGGGGCACCGTGTCCCGACTCAGGATCAGTCGGAACTCGTCCAGGTAAAAACTCACCGTATCCCCTACCTGGTAGCCAAAGAGGGGAACGGTCAGGAGAAGGAGCAAACCCCAAATCTTTGAGCGCATGATTCTCCTCCTTTTATCGCCCGAAGCCAAAGGTGAGGCTCAAGCGGTAAACATCAGGGAGATGCTGCATATCACTATAGGAGAAGTCCAGGTGGATGCGGGAGGTCTTCAGCCCCACACCAAATCCAAAACCACCTTCGTCTTTATTGAAGGCATAACCCGTCCGCAGACTCAGGAGGGGGAGCGGGACATACTCCAGCCCCACGGAAAAAACTTCCTCGTTGTCCCGGGGGTTGGCTGCCTCGGCCGCCAGGGTCAGGCGGCCCTTCTCGGGCGAATCCCACAGTTCCATGGCCGCACCCAGCCGGAAGGTCAGCGGTAATGGATAGGACCGGTAGTTCCGGGGTTCGGTCACGATCTGGCTGCCCTGGCTGATCCAGAGGTCGTACTGGCCCTTCGGGGTCGCATCGGCGCCGAGGTTCTGAAGGGACATGGCAATCCGCAGGCTCCGGAATCCGGTATAGAAGAAGGTTCCTGCATCCAGCGCCACGGTCGTCGCCGAGGTTACCTCTCCGTAGTTCTCCTGAACGACCTTTAGACTCACCCCGGTGGCGAACTTGTCTGTGTAGAACCGGGCAAAACTCACACCCAGCTGGAGGGCCGAGTAAGAGAATTCACCCGTTTCCACGATGTTGTTGTTCTCGTCAAAGGTCATCCCCTCAAAGCCCCCCATGTAAATGCCGCTACTGAAGACCGCCAGCACTCCGTAGGGAGACTTGGAGAAAGCATAGGCCACGGCCGGGACCCGACCATCGGCAAACCAGTGGGTATAGGAGGAGAACAGCTCGCCACCCGACAGGTGGGCAATCCCGGCGGGGTTCCAGAACACGGCCGAGGCATCGTTTGCCACCGCCGCAAAGGCTTCCCCCATGGCCATCGCCCGGGGAATCACACCGATGGACAGGAACTTGGCTCCCGCCGTTCCGACCTTCACCTGGCCATGGGCAAATCCCATGAGCAGGATTCCCAAAAGACCCAGGTTCAAAATGCGTTTCGTCATGATGATCCTCCGCCTCTTACTTGAGAATCATGAGTTTTCCGATCTTGTACTGCCCATCGGGGGTTTCCACTTTATAGATGTAGACACCACTCACCACCTTTTGTCCCGAACGCGAAAGGAGATTCCAGGCCTCCGAACCGGTGGGGGAACTGTGGATGATCTCCTTCACCAGATCCCCACTCAGGGTGTAAATGGTGATTCGGGCCTGGGGCGGTAGGTTGATGAACTCCACCTTGTCAGCGATTTCCGTAGCCGTCCAGGGAGCCGAACCATTGTAAGGATTGGGGACCACCTTCACCTGGTCCAGGGAAGTCCCGGGCGGGGTGCTCATGGTCAGCGCCATCGGGTTGCCGTTGGCGTCCTTCAGGTAGTTGCTCTTGGGGCTTTCCAGGGAGTCGTCATCGTAGGCCACCACCACGTAGTAATACGGGAACCCCGGAGAGGCTGTGGAATCCACAAACTGATGGGGGAACGCCCCTGTTGCCGGATCCCGACCGAAGTCCGCGAGCTGAACCCAGTTGGAGGGCGCAAAGGTGGCGCGATACACCCGATACCCCACCACATCCACGACGCCCTTGATGGGATCCGGGGTCCGTTCGGCGTAGTCGTCCCAGACCAGGGCAATCCCCTCGCTGGTGGTGGTGTACCGCAATCCTGGCGCCGCCGGGGGAACAGGGATCTGCCAGTGCTTGTCCACATCCGGAGGCGTAGGATGGGCCGGATCGCTGAACTCCGAGCCTGAGTAGTAGGCCTTAGTCGCCCACTCCATCACCTGTCGGAGCCCCCGGACCCAGCCGCGGCCCCAGAAGTTGTCCTCCGTGCCGTTCAGGCCGTTCCCCACGCCCACAACCCAGACGAACTTCAGGGTATCTCCCGGGCGAAGGGTGTACGGCCCCACCGTGGACAGAAACCGGTAGTCAAACTCGGCTGCCCCCAGGTCGTAGGGGTGCGGAGCATAACGATATCCCTGGGTGGCCGGATGGCGGCCGGCGAGGTACCGATAGATGTCATCGTCGGTGGCCGGGTCGCTTTCCCAGTTCCACCACTGATGCGACCAGGGGCGAATGATCCGGACGGTATCGCCCCCCACCGTCCAGATGGAATCCGAGGGAGCCGGAGGAGCGTAGAGCCACACGCCTCCAATGAAGCCAGCGCAGGCCCCGTCCTCGCCCCGGTCATCCCCGGGCACAGCGGGGTTGTCCCCATCAAAGATGTAGGAAATCCCACGGGGGATCAGGTAGCCGTGAATGGTGGTGTCCCGCCATGCAATATCCCAGGCGTGGTCGGGATTCACAATGTGTTCAAAATCCGGCTCATCACCCCAGATAAAGTACTGGTCGTACACACCGTCGGGCTCGGGCAGAACCGAGTCGGGTAAAACGGTCACCGAATCCACAGGAGACTGGTGGAGGAAATCGGGGTTCCGCCACTCCCCGTTGGTCCAGCCGTCAAACATCACCAGGTCGTCAATGTGGGGATCGGACTGGTCGTAGCCACACACATCGGCATCATACCACATCCCCAGGAACAAGCTGTCCAGCTGAGCCGGCGGGGAGGAACCAATGTCGCACTCGTCCGGTACATAGGTGATATAGAACTCGTGGGCAATGAAGTCGTTGTAAGGTTCATGGGGCCAGGCCAGGGTGTGGATGATCACCTTGATGCCCGTGTGGCGCCCCGGCGAGTTGTGGGGATTGTCCTTGAAGTCGTCCATGGCGGTAATCACATCCCACGCGGAGTTCCGGGGCCCCACGAAGGTCGGGGGATCGGAAGAAGGCTGCCACTCACCCCGGGGATAGTTGTGGGCGGTCACATAGTAGTTGTCGCCCACTTTAACCCCGATGGTGAAGTAGCTCCCCCAAAGGTAGTAGTTGTGGGGCCCGCCACCGGGCCAGTCGTATCCGTAGGAGCCATTGTTAAAGTCACCCCCCAGGCTCCCGTAGTTAGAAATGTAGTTCCAGGCCTCCCCAACGGTGATGTTGAAATTCTGATCATCCACCGCTTTCGGGGACGGGGGCGGAACCTGTACGGAGTTGGCCGCATAAAGGCCCACTCCCAGGAACAGTACAAGAAATCGCAGCCACTTCATCATCAAACCTCCTTAGAACCCGGAGATGTTAAATTCCAGTCCGAAACGGGTGGTCCGGCGAGGATAGTACACCGTGAGGTTCCCCACTTCGCCCTCGGGGTTGTTGAACTGGACATACCAGTCCACATTGTCAAAGCCGGAAAGGTCCTTGCGATTGAAGAGGTTGTGGACATCCAGGAACAGCCGGAGTTTGCCCTTCCCCAGGGTGAAGTTCTTGTAGATCCGCATGTCGGTATTCTGGTGGCTGGGCAGCCGCTCCGCATTGATCTTTTCCACCGCCTCACGAGGGGAACGAATCGGCGGCGTGTAAGGATAACCGCTTCCGTAGGAGTGCTGGAAGGAGATACCGAAGTCATCCAGGTACCGGATCCCCGCCAGGGGCTTTCCCTGAGGTGCCACCACACCGAAGGTCAACAGCAGGCTGTGCCGCTGGTCCCA
>CAZXAO010000104.1:0-6355 GCA_964638465.1 uncultured bacterium
CGCACTCCAAAGGGCCGGGGTATCGCATCCGGAGGATTTGGAGTGCGGCGACCTGTCGCCGCTTTGGTTGAAGAAAAGCGGTGCGAGCGCACCGCACTCCAAAGTATGCCTCTGTACCAGAGTTCCCGGGCGGTGTCTTCCCTGACCTCTTCCGGGGTTCCCACGGGATTTTCGGGGAAAATCCCCTGAGGTGGATCTCCTTCTACCGGGGGGTATTCCGGGCTTTTCCTTGCCCGGACCGGGGATCCTGGACCCCCCGTTGTTCGCACAGGTGGGCCACCGGACACTGATCGCATCGGGGGCGTACTGGGCGGCAGATCGTCTGTCCAAAGGCCACCAGCAGGAAATTGATCTTCGGCCACCAGGCCACCGGCACCTTCCGCCGGAGTTCCCGTTCCGTTTGCTCCGGGGTCTTCGTGTGGACAAAGCCCAGCCGGTTGGTGATCCGGTGCACATGGGTGTCCACGCAGATGGCCGGCTTGCCAAAGCCCTCGCTGAGCACCAGGTTGGCGGTCTTTCGGCCCACACCCGGTAGGGCCAGTAGTTCTTCCAGGGTCTCAGGGACCCGACCGCCGTAGCGTTCCACCAGGATCCGGGCGATCTTCTTCAGGTTCCGGGCCTTGACCCGATAGAACCCTACGGGGTAGATCAACTGCTGGATGTCCTCCTCTGAGAGGCGCAGGAGGGCCTCCGGGCTGGGGGCCACCTGGAGCAGGCGCTGGGCCGCCCGGTGGGTGACCGGGTCCTGGGTGCGCAGGGAGAGCACGGTGCCCACCAGGATGTGGAAGGGGTCCCGGCGGCGCTGTTTCATCAGCTGGATCACCGGGGCGTTCCACCGGGGATACGCCTGTTCCAGGATTCGGAGGACCTCCAGGAAGGTGGGGGTGTCCACCGTTCAGTGGGCCTCCAGCCAGGTGCGGCCCACGCCCACTTCTACCTCCACGGGCACCCGCAGGGGCAGGGCGTGGGTCATCTCGTGTTCCACGATCGCCCGGGCCTGTTCCACCCGGTCTTCGGCCACTTCCACCAGGAGTTCGTCGTGGATCTGGAGCACCAGGAAGGCCGGCAGGTGTTCCTCTTCAAAGCGTCGGTGGATCTGGATCATGGCGCGTTTGATCATGTCTGCGGCGGTGCCCTGGATTGGGGAATTGATGGCGATGCGTTTCATCATCTCGCGTACCTGGCGTTGCGGGTGATTCAGGTCGGCCACCCGGCGGATTCGGCCCAGCAGGGTGCGGACGATGCCCGTCTGCCGGGCTTCCTCCAGGGTTCGTTCAATCCACTTCCGGACACCAGGGAATTGGGCAAAGTACTGGTCAATGATGGCCGCTGCCTCTTCCACGGGTACACCCAGCCGGTCGGACAGGCCGAAGGGGGACATGCCATAGGCGATCCCGTAGTTGATCACCTTGGCCTCGCGACGGCGGTCCGGAGCACCGAACACCGCCTGGGAGGTCTCGGCGTGGATGTCGCGTCCCTCCTGGAAGGCCTGGATCAGTTTTTCGTCCCCCGACAGGTGGGCCAGGATGCGGAGTTCAATCTGCGAGTAGTCGGCGGAGATCAGCAGATGGCCGGGCTCGGCTTCAAAGGCCTCCCGAATGCGGCGACCGATCTCCGACCGAATGGGGATGTTCTGCAGGTTGGGGTTCTTGCAAGAGATGCGTCCCGTGGCTGCTCCGGTCTGGTCGTAGGTGGGGTGGATCCGGCCGTCCCGCGGGTCAATCCAGTCACGCAGGGGCTGGAGATAGGTGCTGACCAGTTTGAAGAGTTCCCTGTAGGCCAGGATCAGGGCAGGCAGTTCGTGCTGGGTGGAAAGCTTGACCAGGGTGTCCTGGTCCGTGGAGTAGCCGGTGCGGGTACGCTTGATGGGTTTGAGGCCCAGTTTCTGGAACAGGATGCGGGAGAGTTGCTTGGGAGAGTTCAGGTTAAAGGGTTCACCCGCCAGGCGAAAGATCTGTTGTTCCAGGTCCCGGAGCTGGATCTGGAGTTCCCGTTCAATCTCCTGGAGGGTTTGTGGATTTACGCGGATCCCCCGGTGCTCCATAGCGGCCAGCACCCGGGCCAGGGGGAGTTCCAGTTCCCGGAGGAGGTCCAGCAGGTTCAGGGTTTGGAGTGCTTCTGTGAACCGGGGCCGCAGTCGGTGCACCAGGAGGGCTTCCTGGGCCTTTTGTTTTTCGGGGTCGGCATGGAGTTTCCATCCCAGGTTCTCCAGGGCCAGGTATTCCAGGTCGTAGCGGCTTTTGCCGGGGTCCAGGAGGTAGGCGGCCAGGTGCAGGTCAAAGTCCACGCCGGCCACCGGCTGGCCCGTGCGATACCCCCAGCGGAACAGGTCCTTGGCGGCAAAGAGGGCCTTGGGGGTGCCGGAATCTGCGGCCAGGCGGGACAGGGTGTCGCCGGGAATCCGGAGCACGGCGTCCTCGGAGAGGGCCGCCAGGGCCCCGGCATCCAGGAGACTGAGGTCCAGGTATGCAGGGAGGTCGTGGGTGTCCAGGATCTGGATCTTGCGGGGGACATCGGCCAGTTGAGCCATCAGGGAGGCGAACTCCAGGTCACGGAAGATGGGAAACAGCCGGGTGCGGTCCAGGGGGTGGAGTTTCAGGTCCTCGGGGTCCAGGTCCAGGGGCAGGTGGGTTTCCAGGGTGGCGAGGCGTTTGAAGTCCCGGAGCTGGCGGGCGACTTCGGGGTTCTGGAGGAGTTCCCTCAGGGCGCGTTTCCGCACCTGGGAGGCGTGTTCAATCAGGGCTTCCACGCTCCCGAATTCCTCCAGAAGTTGCCGGGCGGTCTTGGGCCCCACGCCCGGCAGACCGGGAATGTTGTCAATGCTGTCGCCCTCCAGGGCCAGCAGGTCCGGGATCTTTTCCGGTGGGACGCCCTTCCGGCGGAGCACCTCCTCGGGGGTGTAGTAGACCTCCTGTTTGGGCCGGGAGTCCAGCACATGGATCCGATCGTTCACCAGTTGCAGGAGGTCTTTGTCCGAGGTGACCAGGAGCACCCGGAAGCCCCGTTGGGCGGCCTTCTGGGCCAGATAGGCCATGACATCGTCGGCCTCGTATCCCGGCAGTTCCAGGATGGGAAAGCCGAGCCCCTGGGCCACCTCCTTGATGGTCTCCATCTGGCGGGCCAGGTCTGAGGGCATGGGAGGACGCTGCGCCTTGTAGGTTTCCAGGAGCTGGTGGCGAAAGGTGGGCCCTTTGGCATCAAAGACCACGGCGCCGTGGGTGGGCTGGTAGTCCCGCAGGATCTTTAGGAGGGACTGGGTGAAGGCGAAGACCGCCGAGGTGTTCTCGCCCCGGGAGTTCCGCAGGGGATTCTTTTCAAAGGCGAAGTGGGCCCGATAGGCCAGGGAGCTGCCATCCACGAGCACCATCAAAGGCCCGCGATTCTTTTGCTCAAACAGGGCATCTGCCGGCATGGCTCAGAGTTTCTCCGGAAAAAGACGGCGCTCCGTACTGGGAAAGGTATAGTTGCAGAAGGCGCACTTGTAGGGAGTTTCACCGGCCGGCAGGGCAAAGGATTCGCCGCACTCCGGGCAGGTCCACCACTGGATCTCGGGCAGGGGATCAGGCGGGGGGACGGCCACGAGGCCCAGGCGGCACAGGGGACACCACAGGGGTTCCTCCGTCCCTGGCCGGACGAAGACCAGGGTGCCACATCCCCGGCACTGAAAGGCGTTCATCCTGCTTGCTGGGCCAGGGCCACGGCCTTCTGGGCGCCCTCCGACATGGTCCGGGCCGTGTGCAGGGGAATGCCGGATTCCTCCAGGATCTTCCGGCCTTCCTCCTCGTTGGTTCCGGTCAACCGGATGACCAGCGGCACCCGGATCTCCATCGTGCGAAAGGCCTCCACGAGCCCCCGGGCCACATCGTCACAGCGGGTAATGCCTCCAAAGATGTTGAAGTAGATGACCCGGACATTCGGGTCCGAGGTGATGATTTCCATGGCCTTGATGACCTTTTCGGGTCGGGAACTGCCGCCGATGTCTAGGAAGTTGGCGGGTTCGCCCCCGAAGTGTTTGATCACATCCATGGTGGCCATGGCGAGGCCCGCGCCGTTCACGCAGCAACCGATGGTTCCTTCCAGTTTCACATACGAGAGGTCGGCCGCCTTGGCCTCCAGTTCCTTGGGCTCCTCGTAGTCCATGTCCCGCAGTTGTTCCAGGTCTGGATGCCGGAATAGGGCGTTGTCGTCCAGTACGATCTTGGCGTCCACGGCCAGGAGCTCGCCCTCCGGGGTTTCCACCAGGGGGTTGATCTCGGCCAGCTGGGCATCGGTGGCCTGGAACGCTGCGTAGAGTTTCTTGATGATCCCCGCAGCCTGGAGGGCGCGTTTCTTGTCGTCAAACAGCCGGAACGCCAGCTGCCGGGCCTGGAAGTCCGAGAGACCCCACACGGGGTCCACGCTCAGCTTGTGGATGGCCTCGGGCTTGGTGCGGGCCACCTCCTCAATGTCCACGCCGCCCTCGGCCGAGACCATGACCACCGGGGTATTGTTCCGGCGGTCCACCACCACGCCCAGGTAGTACTCGTGGGCGATGTCGGCGGCTTCAGTCACCAGCACCTTTTTGACGGGTACGCCCTTGATGGTAAGGTTCAGGATGTGGCGGGCCTTTGCCTCCACCTCTTCGGGGGTTTGGGCGAGTTTCACGCCCCCGGCCTTGCCCCGGCCCCCCACCGGGACCTGGGCCTTGACCACATAGGGTGGCCGGAGGGTTTCGGCCACCTGTCGGGCCTCCTCCGGGGTTCGGGCGAGTTTGCCCTCCTGCACCGGCAGGCCGAAGCGCCGGAAAACCTCTTTGGATGCGTATTCCAGCAGTTTCATGGCAAAACCTCCTCAGGGCTTAAAGCACACCGTAATGTTCGGGTTTGGGCATGCGTTTCATCAACTCTGCGGTGGCCTCCAGGGGCGTGATTTCGCCCCGCAGCACCCGCCGCACGGCCTGGGTGATGGGCATTTCCACCCCTTCCCGAACGGCCAGTTGATAGGCGGCCTCGGTGGTTTTCACCCCCTCGGCCACCATGACCATCTCGTTGAGGATGTCCTGCAGCGGCCGGCCCCGGCCCAGTTGTTCACCCACATAGCGGTTCCGGGAGTGCAGGGAGAAGGAGGTGGTCAGCAGGTCTCCCATGCCCGAGAGGCCGGAGAAGGTCACCGGATTGGCCCCCAGTTTGACGCCCAGGCGCATGATTTCCGCAAGCCCCCGGGTAAGCAGGGCGCCCTTGGCGTTCATCCCGAGTTCCAGGCCGTCCACCACGCCGGCGGCCAGGGCGATAACATTCTTGAGCGCACCGCCCAGCTCCACGCCCACCACATCCGCCGAGGTGTAGATCCGAAAGTGACGGGTATGGAAGAGTTGCTGGACCTCGTACCGGAAGTTGACATCCCGGGAGGCCACCACCACGGTGGTGGGCAGTTCCCGGGCCACCTCAATGGCGATGCTGGGGCCGGACAGCACGGCGTACTGAAACCCGGTGCCCAGGACCTCGGTGAGCACCTCGCTCATGCGCTTGAGGGTCTCCACCTCCAGGCCCTTGACCACGCTGATGACCTTTTGGGGCTGGAACTCGGCCACCCGTCGGGCCACGCTCCGTACGGCATGGGAGGGGACGGCAAACACCAGGTAGTCCGTGGGAAACAGGTCTTCTATCCGGGCGGTGATGCGGACTCCGGCTTCAAACCGGATTCCCGGGAGTCGTTGAGGATCTTCGCGTTCCTGTTGGAGTTTGTTGGCCCGGGAGGGCCGATGCTCCCAGAGGACCACATCGTAGCCCTTGCGCCATAGGTGGTTCCCCAGGGTCAACCCCCAGGCCCCTGCACCGAGGAAGGAGACCTTCATTTTCGCAACCTCCAGCCAACCTTAGGTTCTTGACCTTGAAGTATCCGCCGAATATTGCTGTGGTGTCGCGCCACGATCAAGAGGGCCACCACCGTCAGGATTCCCCGTAACCATGAAGACGCCGGCGTCAGCCAGACCACGCCTGCCGCCGTCAGGGCGGCCAGCATGGAGGCCAGGGACACATAGCCTACGAGCCAGGCCACCAGGACCCACACGCCTGCTGCTCCGAGGAAGGCCCAGGGGTGGAGCGCCAGTAGGACCCCGGCCCCGGTGGCCACCCCCTTGCCTCCGCGAAAACCCAGGTACACGGGAAAGGTATGGCCCAGAATGGCGGCAATGCCAGCCACCAGGTTCCAGGGGGTACCGAACCACAGCCCGGCCAGGGCCGTGGGCACCAGGCCCTTCAGGAAGTCCAGGGCCAGGGTGAGGAAGCCGATGGTACGACCACCGGCGCGGAAGGCGTTGGTGGCTCCGATGTTGCCGCTGCCCACCGTGCGGATGTCAATACCCCTGAAGGTCCGC
>CAZXAO010000105.1:0-6307 GCA_964638465.1 uncultured bacterium
CTTCGGGGCCTTCGGCGAGACCTTCGTGCGCCAGGAGATCGTGCTGCGTGCCCGGGAGGCGGGGCTTCAGCAGGCCCGACGGCAGGGGATCCAGAACCCACGCGTCATCGTTATCGGGGATACGCCCCTGGATGTGGAGGCCGCCCGTCGGGCCGGGGCCGAGGTGGTGATCGTACGCACCGGGCCCAGTACCTCCGAGGAACTGGAAGCTGCCCGGCCCGATCTGCTGGTGGACACCCTGGACGATCCCGCCTTCTGGCAGTATCTTGAGCAGGCATGACGCGGCCAGCGCCCACCCCTGAGGTCCACCGCTTCGTGGTGGGCCCGTTGTCCACCAACTGTTATGTGCTGGTGGCCGGCCAGCGGGCGCTGGTGGTGGATCCCGGCGACGAGGCCCCCCGGATCCAGGCCTGGCTCGAGGAACGACACCTGATTCCGGCGGGCATCGTCAATACCCACGCACACTTTGATCACCTGCTGGGCGTGGCTCCTCTGCAGAGCCACTTCGGGGTCCCCTTCGCTCTCCACGAGGAGGAACGGCCCGTTCTCCACCGGCAGCGGGCGTACCTCCTGGAACACTTTGGCTACGACCCCGGTGAACCACCGGAGCCCGATCTCCTGCTCCAGGACCACCAGTGGGTTTGTGTGGAACCGGAGGGCCCGATGACGGTGGCCGCTGCACCGTCCCGGGAGGCCCTGTTTTGTCTCCAGGTGGTGCACACCCCGGGCCACAGCCCGGGCTCGGTGTGTTACCGGGCCCAGGGGTTCGCTCTGGTGGGTGACCTGATCTTCCAGGGGAGTGTGGGCCGGGCCGACCTCCGGGGGAGCGATCCGGAGCGGCTTCTCCGGTCCCTGCGTCGGATCCTGACGGAATGGCCGCCCACCCTTCTGCTCTATCCAGGTCATGGCCCGGAAACCACCCTCGGGCGGGAATGCCAGCACAATCCCTTCCTCCTGAAATGGTTTCCGGATCGGTGTCCCGGGAGTGCCCGCTAAATCCGGTTGCATCGGTCTGAATTGTTCTATTTTGGAACACCTCCCCATAGGCGTGGGCCAAATCCCTGAGGTTCGGCTTTTTGGAGTTCCCCCTTCTCTGGCAGAATCCTTGCATCCCCCAGGGAGAACCCAAAAAGGAGGCCACTGTGGCGCACAAGGTGTACTGGCTACCCCGAGATGCCCTGGATCGGCTGCTGGAGGCTCTCCGCCGGAGAGGGTACCGGGTGATCGGACCGGTGCTCCAGGAAGGAATGCCCGGGCTGGCTCCCCTGGACCGGGCTCAGGACCTCCCCTGGGGCCTGGAAACCCGTTCTTCGCCCGGCCACTACCAGGTGGCCCGGGGAGGTTCCCGGGCCTTTGACTTCGTCCTCACGCCCCAGGGCTGGAAACGCGTCCTCTTCCCCCCGGAACGCTGGCTCCTCCGGATCCGCCGGACGGACCTGGGCTACGAGGTTCAGGAACCTGATCCTGAGGCTGAGGCTCCCCTGGCCCTCTTTGGGGTGCGACCCTGCGAACTGGCTGCCCTCCAGATCCTGGATCAGGTGTTGACCCAGGGGCCCTTTGTGGACCCGGCGTACCAGACACGCCGCCAGCGGGCCTTCCTGGTGGTGATCCACTGTACCCGGTCGCTGGAGACCTGCTTCTGCGCCTCCCTGGGCACCGGACCCCGGGCGCAGGAGGGCTACGACCTCGCCCTGACCGAACTGGAGGAGGGCTTCGTGGTGGAATCCGGGTCCTTCCGGGGTGCCGACCTCCTGCAGGAACTGGCCCTGAAGCCGGCCACAGCAGAACAGGAACAACAGGCCCGGGAAGCCACGGAGGCCGCCGCCCGTTCGCAAACCCGGCGGCTGGACCCCACGGGGCTGCGAGACCTGCTGTACGGAGCCCTGGACGCTCCCCTCTGGCAGGAGATCGGGGAACGGTGCCTGGGCTGCGGAAACTGCACCCTGGTGTGCCCCACCTGCTTCTGCACCCGGGTGGACGAACACACCGACCTGACGGGCCGGGAGGCCTGGCGGGTGCAACGCTGGGATACCTGCTTCAGCGTGGAGTACGCCTACCTGCACGGCGGTAGCATCCGCCGGTCCGTGGCAGCCCGGTATCGGCAGTGGCTCACCCACAAACTGGCCGGCTGGCAGGACCAGTTCGGCACCCTGGGATGCGTGGGCTGCGGCCGCTGCATCACCTGGTGCCCGGTGGGCATTGACCTGACCCAGGAGGTACAACGGTTTCGCCAAACCCTTCCCCGGACCACCGGGGTCGCTCAGGAGGAAACATCATGAAGGGGCTCGTGGACCTGCTGGCTGAACACCCCTTTTTCCAGGGGTTGAAACGGGAACACCTGGAGTACATCGCCACCTGCGGCACCAATGCCGTGTTCAAACCCGGGGAGTACCTGGCCCGGGAAGGCGAAGCGGCAGACCGGTTCTATGTGCTCCGACATGGCACTGTCGCCCTGGAACTCTTTGTGCCCCATCGGGGAGCTATCGTGATCCAGACCATTCGCGAGGGCGATGTCCTGGGCTGGTCCTGGCTCCTGGAACCCCACCGGTGGGCCTTTGACGCCCGGGCGGTGACCCTGGTTCGGGCCATCGCCTTTGATGGCGCCTGCCTTCGCCGGAAGTGCGAGGAAGACCCCGAACTGGGCTACGAGATCATGAAACGGTTCGCCCGGGTCATTGCCGAACGACTGAAGGCCACCCGGATCCAGTTGATGGATGTCTACGGCAACCGCCGATAGGAGGCCTGCATGTACCCTGAAGCCCTGGAAACCTTGAGCGGCGGCCCGGGCCGGGCCTTCCGGCCCCACTGGGCCCGGGTGCTCCGGGTGCGCCGCGAAACCCCGGATACCTGGACGCTCACCCTGGACACCGGAGGCCCCTTCCCCTTCGCCCCCGGTCAGTTCAACATGCTCTATGTCATGGGCGTGGGGGAGGTGCCCATTTCCATCAGCGGTAACCCCACGACTTCAGGCCCCCTGGTTCACACCATCCGCGCTGTGGGTCCGGTAACCCGGGCCCTCTGCCGGATGAAACCCGGCGATCTGGTGGGGGTCCGGGGCCCCTTTGGGACTGCCTGGCCGGTGGATCGCGCCGAAGGCCTGGATGTGGTGATCGTGGCCGGTGGCATCGGCCTGGCCCCCCTGCGGCCCGCCCTGTACTACCTCCTGCAACAACGGGAGTGGTTCGGCAAGATCGTGCTGCTCTACGGCGCCCGGTCGCCCCGGGACCTCCTGTACCGCAGGGAACTGGAACGGTGGCGCGGCCGCTTTGACCTGGTGGTGGAGGTGACCGTGGATCACGCGGATCCCACCTGGCGCGGCCATGTGGGCGTGGTGACCCACCTGATCCCCGAGGTGACCTTTGACCCCTGGAATACCCTGGCCCTCGTATGCGGTCCCGAGGTGATGATGCGGTTCACCGTGCAGGCCCTGCTGGATCGTCGGGTGCCTCCTGAACACATCTACCTGTCCATGGAACGCAACATGCAGTGCGGGATCGGCCTGTGCGGCCATTGCCAGTTCGGCCCCTTCTTCGTGTGCAAGGACGGACCCGTGTTCCCCTATCCCCGCGTGGCTCCCTTCCTGGGCAAACGGGAGGTCTGATCCATGCGCCGAAAACCCCGCATCGCCGTCTGGAAGTTCGCCTCCTGCGACGGTTGCCAGCTGTCGCTTTTGGACCTGGAAGATCATCTGCTGGAACTCGCCGGCGCCGTGGAGATCGCTTACTTCCTGGAGGCCTCCCGCCGCGTTCAGCCGGGCCCCTATGACATCTCCCTGGTGGAGGGAAGCATCACGACCCCCCACGATCGTCGTCGGATCCTTCAAATTCGCCGGCAGTCCCGTTACCTCGTGACCATCGGTGCCTGTGCAACCGCCGGCGGCATTCAGGCCCTGCGAAACTTCCGTAAGGTGCAGGAGTTCGCCCGCTATGTGTACGCCCACCCTGAGTATCTGGACCTGCTGGAGCACTCCCATCCAGTGGCCGACTTCGTGCCCGTGGACTTTGAACTCCGGGGATGCCCGGTCAACAAGATGCAACTCCTGGAACTCCTGTCTGCCCTGTTGGTGGGACGACGCCCCCGGATTCCTCGCCACGCCGTCTGCGTGGAATGCAAGCGGCGGGGCATCCCCTGCGTGGTGGTCACCCGGAACGAACCCTGCCTCGGACCCATCACCCAGGCCGGGTGCGGCGCCCTGTGCCCGGCGTACCATCGGCCCTGCTTCGGATGCTTCGGGCCGGCCGAGGAGGCCCAACCCCGGGCCCTGAGCCAGGAGTTCCAGCACCGGGGCCGCACCTCCGACGAGATCCTCCGGCTTCTCCGCACCTTCAACGCCTGGGCCCCGGCCTTCCGGGAGGAGAGTCTGCGCCATGAACACCAGGAATAGAACGCGCACCCTGACCTTTAAGGTGGACGCCCTGGCCCGGGTAGAGGGCGAAGGCGCCCTGTATCTCCGGGTGCGGGGCCAGCAGGTGGTGGAAGCCCGGGTGGACATCTACGAGCCACCTCGCTTTTTTGAGGCGTTCCTCAGGGGCCGCCACTTTTCCGAGGTCCCGGACATCACTGCCCGCATCTGTGGCATCTGTCCGGTGGCGTACCAGATGAGCAGCGCCCACGCCCTGGAAGCGGCCTTCGGCCTCCAGATGCCGCCCGGGATCCGCACCCTGCGTCGGCTTCTGTACGCCGGTGAATGGCTGGAAAGCCATGCCCTGCATGTGTATCTCCTCCACGCTTCGGATTTCCTGGGCTACGAGGATGCCTTCGCCCTGGGCCAGGACCATCCGGATCGGGTCCAGCAGGGCCTGGAACTCAAGAAAATCGGCAACGAGGTGCTGCAGGTTCTGGGCGGCCGCGAGGTCCATCCCATCAATGTGGCTGTGGGCGGCTTCTATCGGCTCCCCGGCCGCCGGGAACTCCAGACCCTGCGGCCACGGCTCCAGCGGGCCCTGGACCTGGCCGTGGAAACCACCCGATGGGTGGCCACCTTTGAGTTCCCCGACCTGGAGATCCCGTACCTCTTTGTGGCCCTGCGCCACGACGAGGAGTACCCCATGAACGAGGGCTGGCTCCAGGTGTCCGACGGTACCCGGCTGCCCATGGCAGCCTTTGAGGAACACTTCCAGGAGGAACATGTTCCCCATTCCAATGCCCTCCACTGCAGGTACCATGGCCAGACCTATCAGGTGGGGCCCCTGGCCCGGCTGAACCTGAACGCCGACCACCTGACCCCCATAGCCCGGGAACTGCTGGAGGAGATGCCCTGGCCCCTGCCCTGGCGGAACCCCTTCCTGTCCATCGTGGCCCGAAGCCTGGAGATGGTGGTGGCGGCCGAAGAGGCCCTGCGGGTCCTGGGGACCTACGAGGAGCCGCCTGCTCCGAGGGTGGAAGTCCACCCCCGGGCGGGTCGGGGGGCCTGGATCACCGAGGCACCCCGAGGCATCCTGTACCACCGGTACCAGGTGTCGGACGACGGCCGGATCCAGGAGGCCCGCATCGTGCCTCCCACGAGCCAGAACCTGGCCCGGATGGAGGAAGACCTCAAGGCCCTGGCACCCCGGGTGTTGCACCTGCCCCGGGAACAGGCCACCTGGCGCTTTGAGCAGATGATCCGGAACTACGACCCCTGCATTTCCTGCGCCACCCACTTCCTGCGGCTGGAGGTGGAAAGGGAAGAGGATCACGGCTAAGGGTCCCCCCACAGGATTCTGAACGGGATCAGCGATCTCCGGGAGGTTGTAGGAGTTTTCCCCTTTTCCCGAAACGGTGCAAGAAATCCAGAAACGGATCTGTGGCCTTCTCTGGATACCGCAGGGAACCCTGGAGACGGCATCCCGGCCCTTTTGGACTGCGGTGCCCTGGCACCGCTTTCCTACCGCTGGACGAAGGAATACCATCGCAGCAAAAGCCACCCCAAGGGACGAAAAGATCGCGGCTAAAGCCGCTCCTACAAACGATGGGGGAATACGGTTCACCCCCGTAGAACCTCTCCTGTAGGAGTCCCTTCAGGGGCGAAAACCCACCCCACGGGATTTTCCCTGAAAATCCCGTGGGAACCCCGAGAGACCATCCCGTGGGATTTTCAAAGAAAATCCCACGGGGCCCCGGAGCCGCCCCAGGGCGTTTCTCGCCGAAAACCGCCCTGGAGACTCCGAGGTAGAAAAAGGAAACCACCGTCCGATCACTCCGAAGGAGAACAACTTTGGACTGCGGTGCCCGGCCACCGCTTTGATCCTCCTTTTGGAGTGCGGTGCTCCAGCACCGCTTTTCTAAAAACCAAAGCGGCGACAGGTCGCCGCACTCCAAAAGCGGC
>CAZXAO010000106.1:0-6252 GCA_964638465.1 uncultured bacterium
CCTTGTTCCATGATCCAGGCCATCACCTGGGGATTGGTGTTCACATCCGGGGCCGGAATGTCCTTCTCAGGGCCGATGAGGATGGAAATCTCGGTGGCAAACCGGCGGGTGAGCCGTTCCAGTTCGGCCTGGGACATCTCCTTGGGGTTGCACCGCACGCCCCCCTTGGCCCCGCCGTACGGGATGTTCACCACGGCGGTTTTCCAGGTCATCCACATGGCCAGGGCCTTGACCTCATCCAGGGTGACATCCGGAGCGTACCGAATGCCGCCCTTGGAAGGGCCCCGGGCCTGGTTGTGCTGGACCCGATGGCCGGTGAACACCTTGATGGTGCCGTCGTCCATCTTCACCGGGAAGTGGACCGTGAGTTCCCGTTTGGGTTCCCGCAGCACTTCCCGCAGGCTGGGATCCAGCCCCATGATCTCGGCCGCCTCGTCAAACTGCTTTTGCGCGACCTTCCAGGGATTCAGCTCCGACATACCTGAACCTCCTTTTGTGGTTTGGAAGGAACCGGTTGGTTGCAAAGTTCCGGCCAAAACGGGGCGGCCAAAACCTTCCAAATCCCTAAAGGATTTTTCGGTTTGCCGCCGCCTGTGTTCCAAAGTGGGATTGCCGGGGGTGTGTCGCTTTGGTACACCGAAACGCCTCCCTCAGAGTTCCAGGTCCACCTCTTCAATGACCAGATCCCGCCCCTGGAGCAGGGTGCCGCCCCAGGTGCCGCACCGGGGGCACAGGAAGGGCAGGTCCTCGGGCTCGTAGACCAGGCCGCACTGCGGACACCGGACCCGCGCGGGTTCCCGATGGATCTCCAGGGTGGCCCGCTCCGCCAGGGTACCGCGCCGGAGGATTTCAAAGGCACTCTCCAGGAGCTCCGGTACCGCCGTGGAGAACCGGCCGACCCGGAGCTGGATCCGACGGATCTCCCGGGCTCCTTCCCGGCGGGCCAGGGCTTCCACCTGCTCCAGCAGGGCCTGGATGAGGGATGCCTCATGCATCGGGAAACTGCTGCCGGTAGAGGGTTCTCAGGTGGTGCAGGAGTTCCGGGATGCCCTCGCCCGTCACCACCGAGGTTCGGAACACCTGCAGGTCCGGTTGCAGGGAACGGGCGTAGGCCTCGGCCTGGTCTATCCGGAAGGGCACATGGGGCAAGAGGTCCACCTTGGTGATCACCAGGACCTGGCTGGTCAGGAAGGCCTCCGGGTACTTGAGGGGTTTGTCGTCTCCCTCCGGGGTGGAGAGGAGCACCCAGCGTTGCTGCTCGCCCAGATCAAAGCCCGCAGGACACACCAGGTTGCCCACATTCTCAATAAAGAGGTACCGGGGTGTGCCCTGAAGGTTGTCCAGGGCCCGGAGCACCATCCGGGCCTCCAGGTGGCAGGTTCCCCCGGTGACGATCTGGACTGCTTGGATCCCGTGGCGTTCCAGGCGTTCCGCGTCGCGGCGGGTTTGCATATCCCCCACGATCACCGCCATCTCCTGGCCCAGGTGAGGGGCCAGGGCCTCCAGGAGCGCCGTTTTCCCGGCCCCCGGCGACGACAACAGGTTGATCACCAGGATCCGGCGACGCTGGAGGTCTGCCCGCACCTTCTGGGCCAGGAGATCGTTGGACTTCAGGATGCCCTGTTCCAGGACGACGCGTTTTTGAGCCATTGGGTCAACACCTCCTGGGCCCGGCGAACCACCCGGGGCACCGCCCGGGCCACCTCAGGGCTCATGGGGGCTCCCACTGTTCGGAGCTCCCGGGCCACCACCACCAGGATCCGGCCCTCCTTCGGTACGGTCAAGCCCAGGGTCCGGCCGGTCTCCAGCACCTCCTTCAGCCCCATCCCGTGCAAGGACATTGCCATCGTGCGGGAGGGGAGCCCTTCCAGGGGATACTCCAGCAGGGTGCCCGGGGCGTGCGAGGGATGTTCCAGGACATCCATCACCAGCAGATAGTGGTGCCCCTCCAGGTGGTCCAGGAGCCGGAGGCCGGATTCGGCGGTGACCTGAAACCGGATCGCCGGGTGCGACATCCGCTGCCGGAGTTCGCGGACCACCGTGGGGCCCAGGGCGTCGTCGCCCATCAGGTCGTTTCCCAGGCCCAGCACGAGGATGGGGGGGCGCTGAGGGGGCGGTGTAGCCACGGGGAGGACGCCTCCTTACAGGTATCCCAGGCCCCGGAGGTGTTCCTTGAGTTCCTCGGTGTACTCGCCCTCCTCCCGGGAGTAAGTGTACCCCTCGTCGTGGGTGTCAATGTAGGAGATCTTCTCGGCGATGTCGTCCCGGAGCAGGGAGGTGAGGGGTTTTCCGTCCATATCCCGACCGATGGGAATGCCGTAAAGGGCCAGCACCGTGGGCGTGATGTCCAGGACCGAAGCGTTTTCCACCGGCACCCCGGCCTTGAAGGCCGGCCCGGCCACCACCAGGATACCCTCGGGATGGTGTTCTCCAGAAATTCGGGTATCGGACTCGCTGAGGAGTTTGCCCAGGGGCACGGCCTGTCCTTCAATGGTCACCTGGTCCTCCAGACGGATATGGGGGGAAGCCTCGCGGTTGTTCACCGTGACCAGAACATAGCCCACCTTATCCCGTTTGGTGATAAAGAGCGGGACTCCCTGGACCCGGATCCGTCGGATCCTCTCCATGAGTTCGTCTTCAAAGGCGGTATCCTCGTTCAGGCTGCGGATGTAAGTGCGGTCCGAGATGACCACATACCGAACCCGATCCGCCACCCCCAGGGCTTTGAGCAGGGCTTCGCTTTTGACCACATAGGTTTTGGTCTCCTCCATCTGGGGAACCGGCTGGAACCCGTGGTCGGAGAGCACGATCACATTGGTGTCCGGCTCCAGGGCCTTCAGGATCTGGCCCAGCGCCCGGTCTGAGGCCTCGTACACGGTCTCCAGGACATGGCCGTAGCGCTGCACCTCCTCGGGGGTGACCTCGGGAAAGAGGTGGGGCTCGTGGAATTTCCAGTAGAGGTGGGCGCAGGCATCGGTGACATTGGAGTAAAAGAACAGGTAATCCGGACGGAACTTGCGGGTGAGGTGAACGAAGAGATCAGCCTGGAACCGGAGTTTCAGGAGGCGTTTTCGGTAGTAGGTGTCCAGATAGCCGTAGTGGTGGACCTTTTCCTCCACCAGGTAACGGCCGGCGGCCCACAGGCTGGACCACCGAAAGCCGTTCCGAAGGCCCTTAACCAGAAAACCCACATACTTGCCCAGGGAACGGGCCCCTGCGGCCTCTGCCACGGCCATCTCCCGGATGAACTGGTACTCCGGTGGGTAGGTCTCCGGCCCCCGGGCGAAGACATCGGGGATCATGAAGTGCCGGATGGGGCGTGGGGGCCAGGTGACCATATGACCAAAGATCCCCACGGTCTTGTCGTACTTCTCCAGGATGTCCCAGATCCGGCGGGTTTTCACCGCATCGCTGGGGATCACGAAGTCCTTAACGCCATGCTTTTCGGGCACTTTGCCCGAGGAGATGGTGGTCCAGAGCATGGGAGAGATCATGGGTTCCAGGGAATGCAGAACCCCGTGGGACCCCCGTTCCATCAGGGACTGGAGGGTCTTCATCTTGCCCTTTTCCAGCATGGGACGGATCACGCGCCAGGTGGCCCCGTCCATGCCATACACGAGCACCTTCATCGTTGGAAACCTCCTACGCAATGGCATTAGTCTATGCCGGAGCCCTCCGGCCTGCAACCGGAGAGGGATCTCTGGGGTTTCCCCGGTCGCGGCGGAAGAGTGGAATCCCTGGGCGGTTCTCGCGATCTCCCTCGCCTCCGGGGTCCGTCGGTCCTGAGGTGGCCTTGACCGGGCACCGGGGGAGGTGTTAAACTTTCCGACCGATATGGACGATTGGTCGGAACCCGGGAAGGCCCGCAGGGAGCAGATCCTGGAAGTGGCGCGCGAACTCATCGCCCGCTTCGGGTTCCGGAAGACCACCATGGAGGACATCGCCCGGGCGGCCCGCGTGGCCAAGGCCACTCTGTACCACTACTTCACCTCCAAGGAGGACATCCTCCGGGAGATCATTCGCCGGGAGGGCAATGTCCTGCGGACGCGGCTCCAGCAGGCAGCGTCAGGCCCCGGAACCCCCGCGGAAAAACTCGCCCACTACGCCCGAACCCGCTTCCACTACCTGCGCACCCTGGCCCTCTACTATCGCGCCATGTCCGAGGAGTTCTACAGCCACATGCCCTTCGTAGAACGGGAACGCCGGGAGTTTGACGCCTTTGAACTGGATACCCTGGAACGGCTCCTCCTGGAAGGGGTGGAACGCGGCGACTTTGAGATCCCCAACCCCCGACTCTACGCCTTTTTGCTCCTGCAGGCCATGAAGGGCCTGGAATACCCACTGGCCACCGGAAAAGCCCTGCAACTGGACGGACAGACCCTGGAACTGGACGACGCCCTGGGCCTGTTGTTGGGTATCCTGCTCCATGGCATCCAAAAGGCCAAACCGACCCAATGAGAAAATTTTTTCACCTGTACCGACCAAAAGACGAAAATGGTCGGTTCGTTGATCCGAGAGCCGTAATGGAGGGGCGACCATGAGATCCTGGGCCCTGTGGACAACGAGAAACGCCCGCCAGATACTGGTGGGCCTCGCCTTCATCACTCTGGCCGCCGTGTTCGGGTTTCCCCGGCTGCGGGTGGAATCCGACATCGTCAAGTGGCTGGATCCCAAGGACCCCGTTGTTCAACTCTTTG
Organism: uncultured bacterium; assembly: GCA_964638465.1. Classification (GTDB taxonomy): domain Bacteria; phylum Hydrothermota; class Hydrothermia; order WGAB01; family WGAB01; genus WGAB01. The sequence continues at coordinate 4,698 of CAZXAO010000106.1, forward strand.
ATCGAATCGGCCGGGAGTACGGCGGAACCCAGCTGGCCATGATCGCCGTGGCGTCGGACCAGCTGTTCACCCCCGCCGGTCTGGCCCTGATCCGGGACCTCACCGAGACCTACCGCAGCCTGCCGGGCGTGTCCAGCGTGACCAGCCTGACCAACATGCTGGACATCCGCAAGACCCCGCAAGGACTGGAGGTCACCCGGCTGCTGGATCCCCACCATCTCCCCACCCATCCCGACTCCCTGGCGCATCTTCGGGCCTATGTGCTGAGCCGGGATCTCTACCGCGGAAGGCTGGTTTCCGAGGATGGCCGGATCACCCTGATCCTGGCCCGGCTCCAGCAGGATGCGGACAAGGAAGCCCTGGCCCGCCTGATCCGGGATACTACCCGCTCCCTGGCCCGTCAGGCCCCGGTGTCCACCACCCTCTACTTCGGCGGTGTTCCCCTGCAGATGCAGGAGATCACGCAGATCGTCCTCGCCGATCTCCGGAAACTGGTCCCCATTGCGGCCCTGGTGGTGATGGGCGTGCTCTTTCTCGGGTTCCACACCCTGCGGGGGGTGGTCCTGCCCCTGCTCGTGGTTCTCCTGGCCACCCTCTGGACCCTGGGGCTCATGGGATGGCTCCACGTGCCCCTCTCCATCATTTCTAACATCACACCGGTGATCCTGATCGCCGTCGGTACGGCCTACGGGATCCACCTGCTGGCCCGGTACCGGGAGGAACTGGGCCAGGGGCTCTCGCGTCCCGAGGCCATCGTCCAGTCCCTGGACGAGGTGGGCACCCCGATCCTGCTGGCCGGGCTCACGACGCTCGCCGGGTTCCTTTCCTTTCTGGGATCCTATCTGGTCCCCATCAACCACTTCGGCCTGTTCACGGCCCTGGGCGTGGCCTTTGCCATGTTCCTTTCCCTGAGCCTGCTGCCCGCAGTGCTGACCCTTTTGCCCCCTCCTTCCGCCCGGTTCCGCACCCTGGAAGCCCAGCGGGGCCGGATCGTCCGCTGGCTGGCCCCGGTGGAGCGCTGGTCGTTGCATCACCCGGGCCTGGTTCTGGCGGGCGCCCTGGTGGTCCTGGCCTTTGCCGCCTTTGGCCTCAGCCGCATCACCACCTCGGTGAACATGATGGAGTACTTCCCCGAAAAGAGCGGCATTCGCCGTTCCTCCGAGGTGCTTCGCCGGTACTTCGGGGGCGACCTGCCGGTGCAACTCCTCCTGGAGGGAGACCTGCGGAATCCCTTCGTCCTCCGGGAGGTGCTCCGGCTGGAAAAGTACCTGCGGACCGTGCCCGGCCTTCACCATCCCCAATCGCTGGCCGACCTCATCGCGGAGATGAACGAGACCATGAACGGCCGGCGGACGGTGCCGGAAACGCCCCAGGGCGTGGCCAACCTGCGCTTTCTGCTGGAGGGCCAGGAGATCCTGGAACAACTGGTCCGACAGGAGGACGACCAGGAGGGCCTGGTACAGGCCCGCTTCTCCGAGGAGACCACCAACGAGATCCTGCAGGCCTATGATGCTGTGGAGGCCTACCTGGCCCATGGTCTGGCTCGCCAGCTGGG
>CAZXAO010000107.1:0-6213 GCA_964638465.1 uncultured bacterium
GCCCGTCGGCCGAGAACGCCGCATCGTAGACCGGGCCTTCGTGGGCGCGAAGGGCATCGTATGGCAGCCGCCCCAACGCCGCCCGCAAGGTATCGTGGGCGCCGCTGCGCGAGGCGTTGCTCGGCAGCAAGCGCAGGCCGGCGATCGCCAGCAGGGCCGCGAGGTCCGGCGCCGTCTTGAGCTGCCCGCGCGCGGCCTTGCCCAGAGCATCGGCGCGGGCCTTTCGCTCCTCGGCCGTCGGCCCTTCGGTGTGCTTCGGCTTCCCTCTGAGCCCCCCCGCAAAGGCGTGCTCGAGCTCGAGGGGGCTGGGCTTGCCCAAGACGACGATGAACACGGCCGCGATCGCGCCGAGCACCAGGCCACCCATCCCGATGTTGCGAACCGTCCGAGACTGCGCGGCCTTCATGCTGGCGCGAATGAAGTCCTTGTGTTCGCGCTTGGGAGGCGGCTGCCGACCTCGACCCGAGTTGATCCAGGCCTTGGCGTGGGCGAGCTTGTCGCCGCGCAGCAGCTTCTTGGCATCCCGGCCCCGCGCCAGCCAATCGCGCGCCAGGACGTCGATCGTCTCCCATTCGCGCGCCCACTGGGCATCGGCGGGATCCATAGAGGAGCCGGCACTGCGGGTCGGGCCGCTGGTCACGGGCGGCTGGACGGGCGACGGCCGAGGAGCCGACGGTGGTGCCACCGCGGACGGCGGGGGCGCGGACACGGGAGCCGGCATCGCGGGCCCGGCCATGGGCGAGGTCGCGATGGGAGCCGACCCCGCGGGCAAGGTGTGCCGGACCTTTGGCACCTACCTGGAGGACGAGGGGGTCTCCCTCCGGGCCACCTTCATCGTGGATCCCGATGGAGTGTTGAAGGCCATGGACATCCACGACAATTCCATTGGACGCAGCGCCCGGGAGATCCTGCGGAAACTCCGGGCCTCCAAGTATGTCCGGGAGCATCCGGGCGAGGTGTGCCCGGCGGAGTGGGAACCGGGCCAGGAAACCCTCCAGGTGAGCCTGGACCTGGTGGGACGCATCTAAACCGGAAGGAAAAGGAGGGCAACTATGGCACAGGTCCACTGGAAGGTCGGAGATCCGGCCCCGGACTTCTGTCTGCCGGATCAAACGGGTCAGAAACACTGCCTGAAGGACTATCGCGGACGCTGGGTGGTCCTGTACTTTTATCCCCGGGACAACACTTCGGGTTGCACCGCCGAAGCCAAGGAGTTCACCGAACTCAAGCCCGAGTTTGAGAAGCTCGGGGCCGTGATCCTGGGGGTGAGCAAGGACTCGGTGCAGAGTCACCAGAAATTCGTGGCCAAGCATAACCTCGGGATCACCCTGCTCAGCGATCCCGAGCACCAGGTGCTGGAGACCTACGGGGCCTGGCAGTTGAAACGCCAGTGTGGCCGGGAATCCTGGGGGACCGTGAGGTCCACGGTGCTCATTGATCCCGAGGGTCGGATCGCCCATCACTGGCCCCGGGTGGCCCGGGCCCGGGGACACGCCGAAAAGGTGTTGCTGAAACTCAAGGAACTTCTGGGCCAGGCATAGGTTAAGGGGTGTGGCTGCCAAAGCGGGGCCGGGCGTTCCGCCTGGCCCCGCTTTGGCATTTCCCAGGCCTCTGCCTCATAATCTGCCCTCAAGAGGAGGATCCAATGGCAACCACCGAAACCCTGCCCCGCTGGCACCTGGATTTCCCCTTTCCAGGCCTGGATTCACCGGAGTTTCACCAGGCGTTCCAGAGGCTCCAGCAGGATCTTCACGACCTGGAGACCTTTTTCCAGGAGCACAACATCCAGAAACCTGAAACCCCTCCACCGGTCACCCCCGAAATCGCCCGGACCTTTGAAGGGGTGATGCGTCGCCTGGACGACCTGGAAGAACGACTCCAGACCCTGGCCGCCTACATCTACGCCCATACCACCACCAACTCCCGGGATGCCCTGGCCCAGGCTCGTCTCAGCGAACTCCAGAACCTCACCGTGCCCCTGAGGATGCTTTTTACCCGGTGGACCGCCTGGCTGGGTTCCCTGGACACCGATCGTCTGCAGGCCCTCAGCCCCAAAGCCCGGGAGTACCGGTTGCTCCTTCAGGAGGCCCGGGTGGAAGCCCAGCACCAGATGTCGCCGGCCGAAGAACAACTGGCCGCAGAGTTCCACCTGGTGGCCGGCTCCGCCTGGAGTCGCCTGTACGGCACCTATACCTCCCAGATCCTGGTTCCCCTGCGGCTCCGGGGTGAGGAAAAGACCCTGCCCATGAGTGCCGTGCGGAACCTGGCCCACGACCCGGACCCCGAGGTCCGTCGCACCGCCTACGAGGCCGAACTCCGGGCCTGGGAGCGCCACGCGGTACCCATCGCCGCCGCCCTCAACGGAGTCAAGGGCGAAGACCTGCTGCTCAGCCGGCGCCGCGGCTGGCCCTCCCCCCTGGATCGCGTGCTTTTCCAGAACCGCATCCATCGGGATACCCTGGAGGCGATGCTGACCGCCGCCCGGGAGTCTTTCCCCGTGTTTCGCCGGTATCTCCTACTCAAGGCCCGTCTTCTCGGCCAGGAACGCCTGCCCTGGTACGATCTCTTCGCCCCCGTGGGCTCGCCCGGCCGCACCTGGACCTTTGCCGAGGCTCAACAGTTCATTCTGGAGCAGTTTGCCACCTTCTCCCGGAAACTCCACGACTTCGCCGCCCGCGCCTTCCGGGAGTCCTGGATTGATGCGGAACCCCGGGAGGGCAAACGGGACGGGGGGTTCTGTATGCGGTACTACCGCGAACAGTCACGCATCCTGATGAACTTTGACCCCTCCTTTAACAGCGTGCGGACCCTGGCCCACGAACTGGGCCACGCCTACCACAACCTGCAGCTGGCCCAGCGGCCCCCCACCCAGCGGGAAACCCCCTTGACCCTGGCCGAGACCGCCAGCACCTTCACCGAAAACCTGGTGAGCCAGGCCTACCTCCAGCAGGTTACCGACCCCCAGGAGAAGCTCTACCTCCTGGAAACCTCCCTGCAGCACGCCACCCAGATCGTGGTGGACATTACGAGCCGCTTTCTCTTTGAAAAAGCGGTGTATGAACGGCGTCAGCAACGGGAACTTACCGTACCTGAACTCCAGGAGTTGATGCTCCAGGCCCAGGAGGAGACCTACGGCGAGGGCCTGCATCCCGAGTACCGGCACCCCTTCGCCTGGGCCGCCAAAGGCCACTATTACGGCCCCGTGAGTTTCTACAATTTCCCCTACATGTTCGGGGAACTCTTCGGCCTGGGACTCGTAGCCGAGTACCGACGGGACCCCGAAGGGTTCCGGGAACGCTACGACGACCTTCTGGCCAGCACCGGCCTGTACACCGCCGAGGAACTCACGGCCCGGTTCGGGTTTGATATCCGGAACCCGGACTTCTGGCGCCAGAGCCTGGCCGTGCTGGAACAGCGGGTGGAGGAGTTTGAACGGATGGTGACCGGAGGTACCCCTGGATGAAACTGGAGTTCCAGTGGCACCCGGAGATGCAGATCGTGGCCACCACGCCCTCGGGCCACCGGGTGGTGATGGACAACGCCGAGGGAGACACCGGCCCCCGCCCCATGGAACTGGTGCTCGTGGCCCTGGGAGGGTGCACCGGTATGGATGTGGTCAGCATCCTGCGACGGATGCGGGTGGACTTTGAGGACTTCCGCATAGAGATTGAAGCCCGCCGCAAGGAGTCCCACCCCAGGGTGTATGTGCAGGTGCACCTGAAGTACATCTTCACCGGCAAGGACCTGCCGCTCCGGAAACTGGAACGGGCCGTGGAGCTCAGCCAGAACAAGTACTGCTCGGTGACCGCCATGCTCCGGTGCACGGCCACCGTGACCCACGAGATTGTGGTCCATGACCCTGACCTGGACGGTTGATCCCCTCTGGGGGGAGTTTGAGGAGCGACTGAACCGATTCGCCGCCCGGGTCCGGGTCAACGGCCGGTCCCATCGGGTCTATGTGCCCAATCCCTCCCGGCTGGAGGAGCTCTTCGTACCCGGTCGCCGGGTGCTCCTGGACCGCAAACCGGCCCGGGCTCCGCGCCGTACCCCCTACGATCTGGTGGGGGTCCAGCTGGAGGGATTCCTGGCTTCGGTGGACTCCCGGGTACCTAATCGGGTGCTCACCTTTGGCCTGGAGCACGGCTGGTTCCCCTTCCTGGAGGGGTATCGGATCCGGCGGGCTGAGCCCGCCTACGGCCGGTCCCGGCTGGATTTCCTGCTGGAAGGGCCCAACCAGCAGCTCCTCCTTCTGGAGACGAAGTCCTGCACCCTGGTGCGGGAAGGCGTTGCCCTGTTCCCCGATGTGCCCACCACCCGAGGAGCCCGCCACCTCAGAGAACTCCAGCAATTCCTGGAACCCCAAACCCGGGCGATGGTGCTCTGGGTGGTGCAACGACCGGATGCCCGGTACCTGAGACCCTACTGCGAGGTGGACCCCAGGTTCTGCCAGGCCCTGCAGGAGGCGACAGACGCCGGTGTAGAATTACGGGCAGTGAGACTTCGGGTGACCCCCCGGGAGCTGTGGGTGGAACAGGAGATTCCGGTGCGTCTTTCATGAGCCAGGAAAAGGTCCGGTTCGTGCTGAGATACCTGCAGGAGCGCTTCGGTGTGGATCCTGCAGTGTTTGAACCCTATGCGTTCCACGATGCCGGTGACCTGTGGATCACCACCCACGAAGCCGAAGCGATCCCCCTCCGAACCTACAAGCGGAAGGGTTTGCGGTTCGCCCGGTACTTTGAACGCGACCGCACCGTGAAGTTCACCACCGCCGCCATTCAACTCTTCGGCCGGTACGCCCGACGAAATGTGGTGCACCTGAACCGGGAGCAACTCCTGGCCTACGCCCGGGGTCAGGACCTGGACCTCGGGCCTCAACCCGGCGTGGAGAACGGCCAGGTGATCGTTCGGTATGGCTCCGATGTCCTGGGCTCGGGTCTGTACCGCGATGGCCGGCTCAAGAATCAACTGCCCAAGGGCCGGCGGATAGAACTCCAGATCCCGGAAACCAACGAGGAGGCGTAGGTGTCCGAACTCCTGGTGCCGCTGTCGGAGATTCGGGAGGAGTACCAGAAGGCGGTGGATCGCAGTGCCTTTGGGACGGTGTTCCACCGACTGGAATGGCTGGAGGTCCTTCAGGCGGCCCTGGGGGGCCGAATCCGCATCCTGGTGCATCCTGAATTCTACATGCCGCTGCATCTCAAGGGCTTCTGGCCCCTACGGCGGGTCTACTCCCTGGACTACGACACTTACGGCGGGCCGGTGCCCCGGCACCGCCGGGGCACCGGCCCCTTCCACATGACCCCCCTGTTCGGCTCCTGGGACCTGGTGCGCATCGTGGACTTCCACGGGCTCCTGGAACCCGTGCCCGGCATGGATCTCCAGGACGCCGAAACCCAGGTGATCTACGCCCGGGGCGGCATCGGCGAGGTGCGGGACAACTACCACCGCTCCCTGAAAAAGGCCCTGCGCAAGGCCCGACGGGAGGGGGACCAGGTGGAGGTCGCCCGAAGCGAGGGACAGGTGGCCGTGTTCTATCACCTGTACCAGCAAACCGTGAAGCGCCTGGGGATCCACAAAAAACCCTGGCGCCTTTTCCAGGAGATCTATCGGAGGATGGTGCCCCGGCGGCTTGCCACCTTTTACCTGGCCCGTCACGAGGGCCAGGCCATCGCCGGTATGGTCATCCTCAAGGATGCCCGGATGGCCCTGGCCTGGCAGGAGGGCTATCGGCCCGAAGCCCTGGCCCTGAACCCCCTCCACCTGATCCTGGACCGTGCCCTGGAGGACGCCTGCAGGGAGGGCATCCCCCTCTTCAACCTGGGACCCACCCCGGAGGGCCGCAACGGCATTCGCCAGTGGAAATCCCACTTTGGAGCCACCTCGCGGTTCTTTACCATCCTCCAGAGGCTCCCGGACCACCTGAAGTTCCTGCGGGGCTTTCGCAGCCCGCCGGCGTCAAATCCACCCAAGCGGCTTCCAGTTGACTAATTTGGTGTAAAATAGGCGTATGCTACGGTTGACCTCCCGAATAGACTACGGGGTGCGGGCCCTGGTTCGGCTGGCCGAGGTTTCACCCCGGGGCGTGATGACCGCCGTGCAACTCTCGGAGATGGAACAGATCCCCGTCCAGTTCCTGGAGCAGATCCTGGTGAGCCTGCGCCGGGCCGGCCTGATCCGCAGCATCCGGGGGCCGGGCGGCGGCTACACCCTGGC